>CANHHG010000064.1 GCA_947460615.1 Bacteroidota bacterium | reverse complement strand
TATTTGGGTGGAGCTTTCCCAAAAATACCTGACAAATTATTTAGGTGAAAACTGGCAAGACGATTATTTCATTTGGGATTGCGCTGGAGGAACAGGTAATCTATTAGCTGGTTTAACCAATAAATACAACATTTACGCAAGTACACTCGACCAAGCTGATATTTACGTAATTCACGAACGCATTGAACATGGGGCTAATTTATTAAAAAACAATGTTTTTCAATTTGATTTTTTAAATGATGAGTTTATACCAATTTCAAAAGGAGGGAAAATGCCCGATAATTTGTACAACATTATTACGAATGAAGAAAAACGTAAGAAGTTGGTGGTGTATATTAATCCGCCGTATGCGGAAATAGCTGGAAATAAAACAGGTGTAAATCTGAATCGTATTCATGATAAATATAATTATCAATTAGAAGTAGCGAATAGAGAAATATATGCCCAGTTTTTAATTAGAATTTATAACGAAATACAAAATTGTTTTATTGGTGAATTTTCAAAACTGAAAGCTTTAACTGGATCTAACTTTAAAACTTATCGAACATATTTCAAAGCTAAACTTGAAAGTTGTTTTATTTCACCTGCTGACACATTTGATAATGTGAAAGGTAAATTTCCAATAGGGTTTAAAATATGGGATACTTCTAAAATGGAAATCTTTGAGCATTTTACATCTGATGTTTATGATAAAAATGGCGATTTCACAGGAACAAAAGGTATATTTTCTTATAATAACGACGAGTATTTTAGCAGTTTTGTTGGCTCATTTAAATTGAAGAATGGAAATAAAATTGGATGGTTAGAAGGAATTACAAGAAATGATTTTCAATCACAAAACGGAATAATATTACTAAATAATAAAGAACAAATTGCTGTACCAAGGGGAGTTTATATTTACGTAGAAAATTTACTAAGCACATTAATCGCTTTTGCTGTTAGACATTGTATTGAGGCAACTTGGCTTAATGATAGAGACCAATTTTTATATCCGAATGAAAATTGGAAAAAAGATTTTGAATTTCAAAACGATTGTTTGACTTACTCTCTCTTTTATGGTCAAAATAGAATTTCATGTAAGGAAGGCACTAACAACTGGATTCCATTCACCGAACAAGAGGTAAATGCAAAAGCGAAGTTTGAAAGTAATTTCATGACTGAATTCATCCAAAGGCAAAATCAAAAAAGATTCCTCAAATGAAACATTATTTAAAGATGAAGCAATTACCGAAAGTAAACCATTGGTTTTCTCAAAAGAAGCAACAGCAGTTTTTGATGCCGGGCGTGAGTTATGGAAATATTATCACGGTCAAAATGATGTTGATATCAATGTAAACGCTAGTTTTTATGACATTAGAGCTTACTTCCAAGGCACAAATGCCCAAGGCAGAATGAATCCACGTAGTGAAGATGCCACCTACACTAAATTGATTGGTGAACTAAGAAATAACCTTTCTGTTTTAGCAGATAAAATAAAGCCAAAAGTTTATGAATACGAATTTTTGAAAGAGTAATAAGATAAATATTATTTTCAATACTTATTGTTTAATAAAATTTAAATAACGACTGATTTAAACCTCGAAAAGATGAATTTTAACTTTATAATTCTTGTTTTTATTCTGCTTTCAGCAGTTTCTATTTTTGTCTTCTCCGAATTTAAAGATAGAGAATTACTAAAAACAGTTACAAATTTAAACAGAGGAACAAAGTCTGAACGAAAAATGGTTTTAAAAATTCTAAAATCAGGAATTAAACCAACGGCGATTTTCCATGACTTATATTTAAATAATGGGAATGGAAAATTTAGTCAAATTGATTTAGTTGTTGCAACGAAAGTTGGAATTGTAGTTTTTGAAATAAAAGAGTATAGTGGATGGATTTTTGGAAGTGAAAATCAAATAAATTGGACCCAAATTTTAGCATACGGAAAACAAAAGTATAAATTTTATAATCCAATATTGCAGAATAAAAAGCACGTAGAAGATTTGAAAAAGTTTTATCATTTTGATGACATACCTTTTTTTTCAATGATAGTTTTTTTCGGTGATTGTGAATTTAAAAATTTAATTGATTTACCAAGTCGAACCTTTTTGACTAAATCTGATAAAGTAATTAACATATTTAATGAAATATTAGAAAGTAATCAAATTGCAAAATATGATAACAAATGGGAGATTGCTAATTTACTTAAACAAGCAGTTAATAATGGAGAAAGCTCAATTATAATTGAAAAACATACAGATAACATACAGAAGTTAAAGGCAAGAAACAGCCTTTAAACACCTGCCAGGCTTTGAAAACCTGTCAGGTGTAAAATTGTTAATTACTTTATTCAATAACCATTTCGGGAATTGCTCCTTCTATAATTAAGTCGGCTTCGGTGGCCGCAATAATGTGTTCTACAGAGATGCCTGGCGCTCTTTCCAAAAGTTTAAATCCTTTTGGGGTAATTTCTAAAACCGCCAATTCGGTTACTACTTTTTTAACGCAGCCCACACCAGTTAATGGCAACGTGCATTTTTTAAGAATTTTACTTTCTCCTGCTTTGTTAACGTGCATCATTGCCACAATAATATTATCGGCAGAAGCTACTAAATCCATCGCGCCGCCCATTCCTTTAACCATTTTACCAGGAATCTTCCAATTGGCTATATCACCATTTTCAGAAACTTCCATTGCCCCCAAAATCGTTAAATCGACATGTTGCCCACGAATCATTCCGAAACTCATTCCTGAGTCAAAAAAACTCGCTCCAGCTAAGGTGGTAATCGTTTGCTTTCCAGCATTAATTACATCGGCATCTTCTTCACCTTCAAATGGGAAGGGTCCCATTCCTAAAACGCCATTCTCACTTTGAAATTCCACCGAAATGTCTTTTCTAACGTAGTTGGCTACAAGGGTTGGAATTCCAATTCCGAGGTTCACGAAATAGTTGTTTTTTACTTCTTTTGCAATTCGTTTTGCTATATCTTCTTTTGTTAACATCTCTTTTATGATTTTAAATTTGAAAATGCGATAATTTTCAAATTATTTCTGTCTCACCGTGCGTTGTTCAATTCTCTTTTCATATTTTTCTCCTTGGAAAATGCGTTGAACAAATATCCCTGGAATGTGAATTTGGTTTGGATCTAACGATCCCGCTTCTACCAATTCTTCTACTTCAGCCACCGTAATTTTTGCTGCCCCCGCCATACAAGAATTGAAATTTCTGGCAGTCCCTTTAAAAATTAAGTTTCCTGCAGTATCGCCTTTCCATGCTTTTACAATTGCAAAATCGGCTTTAAAGGCATGTTCCATAACGTGCATTTTCCCATTGAATTCTCGGGTTTCTTTTCCTACAGCGACTTCAGTTCCAAAACCTGCTGGAGTAAAAAACGCGGGAATTCCCGCTTGAGCAGCGCGACATCTTTCAGCAAGTGTTCCTTGTGGAATTAATTCTACCTCCAATTCGCCAGATAACATTTGACGCTCAAATTCCGCATTTTCTCCAACATAAGAAGAGATCATTTTTTTGACTTGCTTTTTCTGTAACAGTAAACCAAGTCCAAAATCATCAACACCAGCATTATTAGAAATACAGGTTAAGTTGTGATTTCCTTTTTTTACTAATTCGGCGATGGAATTTTCGGGAATTCCACATAAACCGAAACCTCCAAGCATTATAGTCATTCCATTTTCAATCCCGTTAAGGGCTTCTTGAACATTTGGTACCTTTTTATTAATCATTGTTCTTTATTCTTAGTTTTTCTTAACTTCAAAAATAACGAATTAATAATCAATTTTTCATAATATCTAATAAAATAAGTAGCCTCAAAATCACTAATTCTGATTTTGAGGCTACTTATTCATTTATGCTGAAATTTTCAAGTCAATCGGATTTCTTAGCCCGGATGGCAGAGGAAATCCCACACCTTTTTGTGTGGATTGCAACGTACAGCCGGATGAGCTCCAATAAAACTTATAGACTAAATTCTTCTGTATCTTGTTCGGTTTCTGTAGTATCTTTTTTGACTGGTGCCGACCAACAATCTACTTTTATCGATAGATTATCGGGTCTTTCGAAGTCTTCTTTTGAAAGTGTTATTGATTCGTCGGCGTAACATTTTTTCATCATTAAACCCCAAATTGGTAATGCTGCTACGGCCCCTTGACCATAAGTAATGCTTTTAAAACGAGCGGAACGGTCTTCACAACCTACCCAAACGCCGGTTACTAAATTGGGTACCATCCCCATAAACCAGCCGTCGGATTGATTTTGTGTAGTTCCGGTTTTACCTGCAATTGGGTTGGTAAACACATACGGATAACCGGTAACTCTGTTGTAACCGTTACCTCCACCTTGGGTTCTCAATCGAGATCCTGAGCCTTCTTCTGTAACACCTTCCAATAATTTTATTACTGCAAAAGCTACGTCTTTATTCAATACATCGTGTGATTCAGGGATTGGTTCGTAAAGAACTACCCCGTTTTTATCTTCAATCCTTGTAATAAATTGTGGTTTGATATATACGCCTTGATTGGCAAAAGTGCTATAGGCAGCAACCATATCTTGTACTGTAATTTCTACGGCGCCTAATGCAATTGACGGTTGCAACGGAATTTCTGATTTTATTCCTAGTTTATGTGCTAATTCTACCACGGCTTCTGGCCCTACTTTGTCCATTAATTTAGCTGAAACGGTGTTGATTGAGTTGGCTAATGCCTTTTTCAAAGTGACCATTCCACGGTATTTATTATCGGAATTAGCAGGTGTCCAAGTTTTTGTAACATGGTGACGACCCACGGGAATTGTAAATGGGGAATCGATAATCGTATCGCAAGGAGACATATTCAGTTGTTCGAATGCCGTTGCATATACAAATGGTTTAAAGGTTGAACCTACTTGACGCGCACCTTGACCCACATGATCGTATTGGAAATATTTATAATTGATTCCGCCCACCCAAGCTTTTACATGTCCAGTTTGGGGCTCCATTGACATCAATCCAGTTTGTAGAAAATGTTTGTAATAACGAATAGAATCCGATGGAGTCATAATCGTATCGCGTTCTCCTTTCCAAGTGAAAACAGTCATTTTAGTTTTTATCTCAAAAGACTTAATTATTTCATCGTCACTTTTTTCTTGTAACTTTAATTCTCTCCAACGATCCGATGATTTCATGGCTTGCATCATTATTTTATCGGTTTCGTCTTTAGATATATTAATAAATGGGGCGTTTTTATTGTTCTTTGATTGGTCAAAAAATTCTTGTTGTAAATTGGTTAAATGCTCCGTCACCGCTTCTTCAGCGTTTGCTTGTATTCTAGAGTCGATAGTGGTATAAATTTTCAATCCATCTCTGTAAATATCATATTCTGATCCGTCAGGTTTTTTGTTTTCTTTGAGCCAATTTTTCATGAATTCTCTCAAATATTCACGGAAATAGGTGGCAATACCCTCTTTATGGCTTTCAGGATGAAAGTTTAAAACGATAGGTTCTTTTTCCAAAGTTATTTTAGCATCGTCAGTTAAAAAATGATTCTTTACCATTTGTCCTAAAACAATATTTCTTCGATTTTGAACTTTCCCAAGTCTTTTTATGGGGTTATATAGAGAGGGGTTTTTTAGCATTCCAACTAACATTGCGCCTTCGCTCACGGTTAAATTTCTAGGTTCTTTTCCAAAATACACTTTTGCAGCAGAGCGAATTCCAACGGCGGTATTGATAAAATCGGCTTTATTGAAATACATAGCTATGATTTCATTTTTTGTGTATTGACGCTCTAATCGAATGGCAATTATCCATTCTTTTGCTTTTTGAATTACTCTAAATGGCAAAAATTTAGATCCTTCTCCATGAAACAATTGTTTTGCTAATTGTTGAGTTAAAGTACTTGCTCCTCCACTGGTTCCAAAACTTGCAATGGCTCTTAAGGTTCCTCTTCCATCAACTCCAGAATGCTCATAAAACCGTTCATCTTCAGTTGCAATCAGTGCATTTACAAGGTGTTTTGGTAAATCCTGGTATTTAATTGAAGTTCTATTTTCATTGTAAAACTTCCCAATAGTAACCCCATCTGAAGAAATTACTTCAGTAGCCAAATTAGAGTCTGGATTTTCTAAATCTTCGAAAGAGGGCATAGATCCAAAAAGCCCCCAAGAAGCAAAAAGGAAAAATACAATTAGACCAATAAGACTGTAAAAAAAGACTTTCCAAAATTTCTTTTTGTAATATTCTAAGTCTTTTACTGTGGTGTTATTTTTTTTAATTGCCATATTTTTATTCTAATGATTCCACTCTAAAACCAACTTCGGTAATTCCTTCTAAATCTTGAACTCCTTCGATTTTTCCTGTTTGACGCACGGCTTGTTTGATATGTATTTTATTGTTTTCAGAAGTTTTAAATTTCAAATTTTCTTTATAATACAATTTACTTTCTTTTATATCGCTAAACCCTTCACCAAGAAGTGTTCCGTCTACATCGGCCATTTGATATTCGAGAGTATCCACTTTAGTAACCCCATTCGGCTGTTCTAGAGAAACTATCAGAAATAAATTATTAAATTTATAATCGTCATTTGCCCTTAGATTTATAAACAAATTATATTTTTTTAAAGTATCTATTTTTGGAAGTTCAAATACAACCTCTTTTTTAAAATTCCATACGCTACCTATTGACTGGTATTCGTCAAAAACTCTTTTCTTATCACAAGAAAGTAAAAGCCCAGCAATAAATATAAAAAGAAGACTACTCTTTAGGTTCATTGTTATTATTAGGTTTAATTGTATTTTCGTTAGATTTTATTTTGTTATTTCCAAACGGCTTACCTTGAATTTTTTGTTGTTTAGGTCTGTTATTATTATTTGCCACTATTGCATTTTCACCTGGGCGTTTGTTATTTCTATTTGGTTTTTTCTTTTTCTTAGGCTGATCGAATCTTGTAAGACTTTCTTGTCCCATAGCATTATTGAAATCTTTTTCAGGTTCAGATACAATCTCAAGAGCAAAATCTTCTAGGGAAGAAACTTTCTTTTTCAATTTATTTTCTGAGATAATTTCTCTTACCTGATCGATTTTTAATACATGCCAATTGGCAAAATTATTAGTATAGGCAAACCACATTAATCCTTTGAAAATATCTTGTTTCTGACAAATAGCTTCTCCTTTTTCAGTACTCAATTTGGTGTCAAAATCAGGGAAGGTTTTTAATGCATCCATGTAAGTGTCCAACTCATAATTCAAGCAGCATTTTAATTTACCACATTGCCCAGCTAATTTTTGAGGATTTAATGACAACTGTTGGTAACGAGCAGCGGACGTATTCACACTTCTAAAATCAGTTAACCATGTTGAACAACACAATTCTCTTCCGCATGAACCAATTCCGCCTAATCTTGAGGCTTCCTGGCGAAAACCAACTTGCTTCATTTCAATTCTCGTATTAAATTCTTTAGCAAAATCTTTAATCAACAAACGGAAATCTATTCTTGCTTCGGCAGTATAATAAAAAGTAGCTTTTAATCCGTCACCTTGAAATTCGATATCTGAAATTTTCATTTCTAGTTTTTGAGCAATGGCCAATTCACGAGCTCTAACTTTCATAGGCTCTTCTTTATCTCTTGCTGCGGACCAAATATCGATGTCTTTTTGGGACGCTTTACGGTAAATTTTTAAAATTTCAGAGCTAGTGTGATTGACTCCTTTCTTTTTCATTTGAATTTTTACCAATTCACCAGTTAGGGTAACAATTCCGACATCGTGCCCCGGAGAAGATTCTGTTGCAACAATATCACCAATACTCAGCGTTAGTTTTTCAGTATTTCTATAAAATTCTTTTCTGCCATTTTTAAAACGAACTTCAACGCAATCAAAAGGAGCTTCGCCATTAGGCAAACTCATGTTTGAAAGCCAGTCAAAGACAGTTAATTTGTTGCAGCTATCGGTGCCACAAGTCCCATTATTTTTACAACCTTTAGGCGCTCCGCCATCAGAAGTTGAACAACTTGTACATGCCATAATTATATTGTGGTGTTGTGACTTGCACAACCTAAATTTATAACGATTAATGTGTAAAGATATTATTTTAATTTTAGGTTTAAAAGTTTAAAAGTTTAAACTTTTTCTAAAATGAAAAAACCGCTATAACTAGAGTAGCAATAGCGGTTTTGGAAATTATTTATAGAAATTATTCAATGATTTTATATAATTTGTCTGATAATCGAATTCGGAATGGCAATTTAAGGGTACAAGTATCACCGGCAACTGCTTTTTTTGAATCAGTTCCATTGACTAACATTTCAGTAAGGGTGATTTTTTGCTCTCCGGTTGTAACCCCTTTTATTAATAATTGGTCGCCAATATTAATTTCATTTTCATCAATTTTAAATTGTCCAATGTTTGATTTTGGGAAATAATGTTCTCCTTTTCCAATGTATAATTTTTTAACTTTTGGAGTTTTTATCGCAATTGGTTTTTTTTCATTGGTTCCAAAAACAGTTTGATTATCGGAATTATTTTTAAAAGTTAATACTTCAGATTTCCCTTTTTTGAAAATTTTATTTCCATTTTTTATTCCTCTACGAATGGCTTTTTGTTCGTTTTCGGGAAGGTGTATTATAGAAACACATTCAGTAGAACAACACCCTTCCATATTGGATTTACAGGAGTCACATTGTATGAATAATAAATGGCAACCTTCGTTAGCACAGTTGGTATGAACATCACAAGGAGCCCCACATTGATGGCATTGAGAAACGATATCGTCAGTAATTCTTTCGCCTAAACGATGATCAAAAACAAAGTTTTTACCAATAAATTTACTTTGTAAACCTTCCGCTTTAACTTGTCGAGTGTATTCTATGATCCCACCTTCCAATTGGTACACGTTTTCAAAACCTTTATGTTTAAAATAGGCACTGGCTTTTTCACATCGAATTCCACCGGTGCAATACATCAACAATTTTTTGTCCTGTTTGTGATTAGAAAGTTGGTTTTCAATAATTGGTAAACTTTCTCTAAAAGTGTCAACATCAGGTTTGATAGCATTGGTAAAATGACCAATTTCTGATTCGTAATGATTTCTCATATCTACCACGATGGTATTTGGATCTTCTAGTAAATCATTAAATTCTTTAGCTTTTAAGTGAATTCCGATATTGGTGACATCGAAAGTTTCGTCTACTAATCCGTCGGCAACAATTTTATCTCGAACTTTTATGGTCAATTTTAAAAAAGAAAGATCGTCTTGCTCTACGGCAATATTTAATCGGATACCCTTCATGAAATCATAAACTTCTATAGTATCTTTGAAGGCATAAAAATTATCTGCTGGCAATGAAAGTTGGGCGTTAATTCCTTCATGGGCAACATAAATTCTTCCTAAGACGTCGAGTTGGTTCCAAGCTAGGAATAAATCGTTACGAAATTGAGTGGGGTTTGAAATTTGCGCATAAGCATAGAATGACAAAGTTAGTCTTTGTTTTCCGGCATCGTCAATCATGATGGCTCTTTCTTCTGCGCTTAAGGTGTTGTACAGTTGCATGCTATAAACAATTTAAGTTAAGAAATTATATTGAATCTATATAGTAGAATTCGGAGGCAAAGATAATTTGAAAATTTTTAAAAGAACCTATTTGAAAATAAAAAAACCTCTAATAAATTAATAATAAGAGGTTTTTTTAATATGCTTTCTAATTAACAATATTCGTTAAACGCGTCTTGTAGGTTTTCAGCAATTAATTCTGCAGGACGACCTTCGATGTGGTGGCGCTCCAACATGTGAACTAATTCTCCGTTTTTGAACAACGCAACACTTGGCGAGGATGGAGGAAAAGGGAACATGTGTTTTCTAGCAGCATCCACGGCTTCTTTGTCAACTCCGGCAAATACAGTTACTAAATTTGCAGGCTTTTTAGCGCCTTCAAGGCTCATTTTTACTCCTGGGCGGGCATTTCTGGCCGCACATCCACACACAGAATTTACTACTACAAGAGTTGTTCCGTCTGCTTTTAGAGCGTTTTCTACAGCATCGGCGCTGTGTAAATCTTGAAATCCAGCAGCTGTAAGTTCAGCTTGCATTGGAAGTACCATTTCTTCTGGATACATAATTATTTATGATTTAGATTGTTGCTATTTTTAATATTCTAATTGTCTGCAAAGTTACAAAGTTTAGAATCATGAAATAATTTTCAATTATAAAGTTTTGTTATAATGCGATTATAAATATTTAAATTTTTAGAAATACCCTAAAAAAAGCTCTAATGAATATTGGTTTTGGACATTTCCAAATCACTTTTAAATCTTCGGCAAAAGTTGTTTCTTCATCTAAAAATTTAAAAATCAATTGTGGATTGGGTTTGGTGAATAATGCGGAGAATATTTTTGAGCCCAATTCATTATTTCTATTTAAAATGTCTAATAGCAGCAAGTCGTAAAACCAGAATTTAGTTATTTTATGAAATTGTCTGAAGCCGGTTTTGGTTTGAAGAAATTGGATTAATTCGGTAGATTTTTTATCTGCATTTTTGAAAGTATATCCCGTACTTGCTTTTGTCCAACCACCTGCAGAACCAATATTTAATATTCTACTGGTGTTATTTTTCCAAAATGGAAAACACGTCATTGGAATACTTCCACTTTCTTTTTCGACGATTTTATAGTTTTTAACGCCTATTTTTTTTAGATAAATTTCAATTTCAGATTCGTATTCTTCGGTTTCCAAATGGGAGTGAGAAAACAGCGTATATTCTATAAGCGCTTCATTTTTAGAGGTTGGAAGAACATACATAAATCGGGTATTCCCTTTTTGTTCAACAGAAAAATCCATGAAAGTGGCTTGTTCTTGATTGAAAACTTCTTGATCGGATTCAATGAACCAACCTATAAAATGCTGTTGCAAAAGAGGATATTGCTTTTGATTTTCAACTTCAAAAGGATTCAGAATACTATAAAATAATTGATCGCAGGAATAGGAATTGGAGACTGTTTGTAGAACAATATTATCGGCAGTTTCTTCAAATTTTACCACTTTTTGATTTTCAAAAACGATGTTGTCATGCTTATAAATTTCATCTAAAACAAAATTATAAAAGTCGACGCTTCGAATTTGATTGTATTTGTTGGGAGCTAAATCAATTTCTACCGATTGATTTGGGTTAGCATAAAGAGCTAAATCCCATTTTTTTGTAACTATTTCATCCCAAGTTTCATTTTTTTCTTCCCAAAAACACCAAGTTCTATCGTTTGTTTTTTTAGAATTTTCATCCAATAAAAGAATGGTTTTATCGGAAAATTTATCCGATTTTACCATCTTATACACCGTCATTAAAGCGGATAAACCTGCACCTGCAAAAATATAATTGTAATGTTTCATTTATTAGAATCTAATGTCGCAAAATTAGTCAATTTAGATTTGATTAATCAACGAGTTAAAAATAGTAATAAGTATTTTAAATCGTTTCGTATATTTGGAGTAATTATTCAAACATGAGCAAATCACTCGAAGAAGTTAACGAATCGGTTTCTACCCAAAATAAAAAAACAGGGTTTAGAAAATTGCTTGCTTTTTTTGGACCCGCTTATTTAATTAGTGTTGGCTATATGGATCCCGGAAATTGGGCCACTGATATTGCCGG
>CANHHG010000063.1 GCA_947460615.1 Bacteroidota bacterium | reverse complement strand
GCACTACTTCAGATGATACATACAATATCCTCTTATCTTCCATATTAAAATTCAGTATTACTTTTGTAAATAAAAAACATGCAAATTTACAAAAATTTATGCAGTTAATAACTAAAATCTTAAGTTTGCACAATATTTCAATAAAATATTATGCTCATTTTCGAGACACAACTAGCTTTAATAGAGCATTTAAATGTAAATTCTGACTCCAAAACTACAATAGGTTTTGTTCCTACAATGGGCGCTTTACACCAAGGACATTTATCATTAGTTGAAAAGTCATTGCTGAATAACGACCTAACTATTGTGAGTATATTTGTTAATCCTACACAATTTAATAACCCTGAAGATTTAAAAAAGTATCCAAGAAATTTAGAAAGTGACATTGATAAACTTCAAACGGTCGGTGAGGACATCATTGTATATGCTCCAACGGTTGACGATATTTATGAAGGAAATACGGTTTCTAAATCTTTTAATTTTGATGGTTTAGAAAATCAAATGGAAGGTAAATTTCGTCCTGGACATTTTGAAGGAGTTGGAACAATAGTAAAAAGATTATTCGAAATTGTTAAACCTACCCATGCTTATTTTGGAGAAAAAGATTTTCAGCAATTGCAAATTATTAAAAAGCTAGTTGAAAAAGAAAACTTTCCAATTACTATTGTGGGTTGCCCCATTTTAAGAGAAGTAAATGGTCTTGCCATGAGCTCTAGAAATGAAAGGCTTTCGCCAAATGAAAGAAATGCCGCTGCAATTATTTACCATACTTTATTGGAAGTAAAACATAAATTTTCAACTGAACCATTATCAGAAATTGTTGTTTGGGTAGCTCAAGTTTTTGAAAATCAAATCGATTTCAAATTAGATTATTTTGAAATTGCCGATGAAAATACCTTGTTAACTTGTGAAGCTAAAAAACCAAATCAAAAATGCCGTGCCTTCATTGCAATTTTTGTTAACAATATCCGATTGATAGACACCATTTCATTAAATTAATTATCTTTGCCATATGCAAATCCAAGTTGTAAAATCTAAAATACATCGAGTAAAAGTTACTGGAGCCGATTTAAATTATATCGGAAGTATCACTATTGATGAAGCGTTAATGGAAGCCTCCAACCTAATTGAAGGCGAAAAAGTATCGATAGTAAACATAAACAATGGCGAGCGACTTGAAACCTACGTCATCAAAGGGAACAGAAATTCAGGCGAAATTACCCTAAACGGGCCAGCAGCCAGAAAAGTACAAAAAGGGGATATTATCATCATTATTTCCTATGGAATATTGGAATTTGAAGAAGCTAAAACGTTCAAACCGGCGTTAGTTTTTCCAAATGAAAACGACAATTCTTTAACCTAGATTTTGAAAGCAAAAATTGGTAAATGGCTCTCCATTTTTCTCCCGCTTTTTTTGGGAATTTTTTTAATTTACTATTCTTATAATCAATTTTCAGAAAAGGACCTGTTGGAGATAAAAAAGCATTTTAAAAATGCCAATTACTACTATCTTAATTTTTCCATTTTTATTGCATTTTTAGGTAGTGCTTCACGTGCATACAGATGGAAATATGCTTTGGAACACATGGGGTATAAAACTTCATTTGCTAATAATTTTATGGCTGTTTCTATAGGTTATTTAATGAATATGACCGTTCCTAGATCTGGCGAAATTTCCAGAGCTGTAATATTAAAAAAATACAATGGGGTTCCATTTGATAAAGCTTTTGGTACCATCATAGCGGAAAGAATTGTTGATATGGTTATTTTGTTGGGTCTGATCATTGTTGCATTTTTTGTTCAATATGATATTTTAAAAACCTTTATTTTAGACAAAATTCCGTTGCAAAAATTGATTTTATTAATGATAATTGGACTCGTGCTTTTTGTCGCTTTTATTTTAGTGTACATTTATTCTAAGTTGAGTTTTATTTTAAAATTAAAAGAAAAAATTTCTGGACTAAAAGAAGGGATATTAAGTATTTTGCATATGGAAAAAAAGTGGTCTTATTTAGGGCATACTTTTTTTATATGGTTTTCCTACATTTATATGTTTTATATCGGATTGTTAGTTATTTCTGAAACCAATATGCTTCCTATAAGTGCTGTAATTACTTCATTTATTGTAGGAAGTGTAGCCATAGCATTTACCAATAGTGGTTTTGGCTCCTATCCGTTTTTAATGGCTAAAATTTTGCTTTTTTATCATATTTCAGAAACTGCAGGAAGTGCATTTGGCTGGATAATTTGGACTTCACAAATGTTATTATTAGTGATTTTAGGCGCCCTTTCGTTTTTACTTTTACCGATTTTGAATAGAAGTAAATAAATTATTATATTGCTCTACCTTTATTTAGGATTCAAATAATCAATTAACGCTATCAACGATGAGAAAATTTCTTACTTTTTTTATTTTTATTTTTCCAATAATCACCTTTTCACAAGTTTCCAAAGACACTATATTTTCTCAAAAATTAAAAGAAGATAGAGAATTTTCAATTTCATTACCAGAATCATATGCCACAAATAAAACCAAGAAATATCCAATTCTACTTTTATTAGATGGGGATTATTTATTTAATCCTTTTTATGGCGCACTAAATTATGGAGCCTATTGGGAAGATATTCCGGAAGTAATAATTGTTGGAATTTCTCAAAATCAAAAAGGGGAGCGTTTCACGGATTGTAGTGTAGACCCAGAAACAGGATTTCCCGATGCAAAAGGGGAACTTTTCTATGAATTTATTGGCCAAGAACTAATGCCATTTTTAGAGAAAAGTTATAGAATTGCACCATTTAAAATTATCGCAGGCCATGATGTTACCGCCGGATATTTGAATTTCTTTTTGTACAAAGACCAGCCACTTTTTAACGCTTATATTTCTTTAAGTCCTCAATTTCCAGTTACAATGGAAGAAACAATTTCCGAAAGATTATCATCATTTAACCAGCCGCTTTTTTATTATCAGGCAACCGCTAGTGGTGATATTAAATCAATAAAAGAGAAGACAATACAATTGGACGCAGCTGTTCAAGAAATAAAAAAACCGAATCTTAATTATCGCTTTGATAATTTCCCAAATGCTTCGCATTATTCCCTTGTACTTTACGCTATTCCGAATGCCTTGTACCATATTTTTGGAATTTATCAGCCTATTTCTGTTAATGAATACAATGAAAAAATTGCCAATTTGCCCTCTGGATACGTGGATTATTTAAATAAGAAATACGAAACCATAGAAAAATTGTTAAACTTAAAAACACGAATTCGATTAAATGATTTTAAAGCAATTGAAGCAGCAATTATTAAAAATAAAGCCTACAATGAATTTGGTGAGCTTTCCAATTTAGCTGAAAAACAATATCCTAAGAGCATGCTTGCAAATTATGAGCTGGCCCTAATGTATGAATATACCGGAGATTTTTCGAAAGCCAGAAAATACTATCAAGCAGCCTATGAAAGAGAAGAAATAGGCAATCTTACTCGTGATATGATGTATGAAAAAATGGAGGAAATGAAAAATGTTAAGACCAAAGAGCCTTCTGAAACAACACCGTCTGAAACAGCACCAGATAAAAAACCATAAGTATGACTAAAGTTAAAACTTCCTTTTTTTGTCAAAGTTGTGGCTCCCAATATTCTAAATGGCAGGGACAATGCAATGCCTGCAAAGAATGGAATACGATTGTTGAAGAAATAATCCAAAAAGAAGAAAAAGTAGCTTGGAAACCTTCAACATCCGAAGTTAAAAAAGCCGCAAAGCCATTAAAAATTAAAGAGATTGACGCTACACTTGAAATTCGAATGGACACTTGTGACAACGAATTGAATCGAGTTTTGGGTGGTGGAATTGTCCCAGGATCTTTAATTCTTTTGGGCGGTGAACCAGGAATTGGGAAAAGTACTTTGTTATTACAGATATCGTTAAAATTACCTTATAAAACACTTTATGTTTCAGGTGAAGAAAGCCAGAAACAAATAAAAATGAGAGCCGAGAGAATAACTCCAAACGGCGATAATTGTTACATACTTACTGAAACAAAAACCCAGAATATTTTCCGTCAAATTGAGGAAATCCAACCTGAAATTGTCATCATAGATTCCATTCAAACCCTACATACTGATTATATAGAATCTGCAGCGGGAAGTATTTCTCAAATTCGAGAAACTACCGCCGAATTGATAAAATTTGCTAAAGAAACCAATGTCCCTGTGATACTAATTGGCCACATTACTAAAGATGGAAATATCGCTGGGCCAAAAATTTTGGAGCACATGGTAGATACCGTTCTGCAATTTGAAGGAGATAGAAATCACGTTTATCGAATATTGCGATCCCTAAAAAACAGATTTGGATCCACCGCGGAAATTGGAATTTATGAAATGCAAGGAACGGGTTTACGCGAAGTGGCCAATCCATCAGAAATATTAATTTCTCATAATGATGCGACTTTATCAGGAACTGCAATTGCAACTACTTTGGAGGGAATGCGCCCCTTGATGATTGAAATTCAAGCATTGGTGAGTAGTGCTGTATATGGAACTCCGCAACGAAGTACCACAGGATATAATGCTAAAAGGCTGAATATGATTTTGGCTGTTCTAGAAAAAAGAGCAGGTTTTCATTTGGGTTCTAAAGATGTTTTTCTAAATGTTACCGGCGGACTTTCGGTTGATGATCCCGCAATTGATCTTGCAGTGGTTGCCGCTATATTATCTTCTAATGAAGATATTGCTATCGAAAAAGATTTTTGCTTTGCTGGAGAAGTTGGGTTGTCAGGGGAAATTCGCCCAGTGAACCGGATAGAACAACGAATTCAAGAAGCCGAAAAATTAGGATTTTCAACGATTTTTGTATCCAAATACAATAAAATCGCTTTAAAAAACACCTTTATAAAAATTAGATTGGTCGCCAAAATTGAAGATATTGTAAGCGAATTATTCGGATAATCATGAGAAATAGAAAACAAAAAGCCGTACTTTTTTTAAAGATATTCGGAATAATAATCACCATCTGTTTCGTTTTGCTATTTGTATTTCGAGATTCACTATTACAATCGGCAATCGCTAAAATTGAAAATAAGATGGCAGCCGATTATGACACCAAATTAACTATCGAAAAAGCAAGTTTTGACGGAATTTCAGCCGTACAATTCGAAAAAATAAATGTCGTTCCGAATAATGCCGACACCCTTTTTTCTGTTGAAAAAGTGACTACCAAAATTCACTTTTTTAAGTTGTTGTTGGGAACAATCCAATTGGAAAAATTGGAAATCAAAAATGGGTTTATTCAATTAGTGAAAAATAAAAAAGGACGCAATTTTGATGCCTTTCTAAAGCATAATAAAGTCGATAATTCTCCTATTGAAAATAGCAATTATGCAAAATCTGCCTACCGATTACTAACAAGAGTGTTGAATTTAGTTCCAACAGAAATGCAGCTTGAAAACCTGTCTTTCCGAATGGATGATATGGGTCGAAAAGTAACTTTAACCATGAACCAATTGCAATTACATGATGAGGCTTTGGTTACTACAATTGACGTGAAAACTAAATCCTATTTTCAAAAATGGAATATTAAGGGAACGGCAAATCCAAGAAACAAAACTGCCGATTTGAAGTTTTTTAATAGCGACCATTCAAAGATAATTGTTCCCTATTTAAACGAACGTTTTGGTTTGCTGTCTAGTTTTGATAGCATCCATTTGAATATTGCAAAAATAGAAATGGAAAGTGGCGAATTGCACATTGATGGATTTTCATCAATTGCAAACTTAACCGTAAGCCATCCAAAAATTGCTTCAAAAGAAGTAGTGGTGAAAAAGGCACATTTCGATTACCATTTTCTGTTTGGGGAACATTTTATGGCTATCGATAGCAGTTCAACCATTCAAATGAACAATGTAAAAATGCATCCATTTGCCGAATACAATACCGAGGAAGATACCATTTACAAACTTCGAGTGGTTATTCCAAAAATGAAAGCACAGCAGTTTATTACTTCCTTACCTAAAGGGTTATTCTCTCATTTTGAGGGTATGGAAACACAAGGAAATTTTGAATACCAATTGGATTATAAATTTGTAAAACACAAACCAAATCAATTGGTTTTTGAAAGTAAATTAACTAAAGAGAATCTTAGAATTTTAAAATATGGGGAAGCCAATTTATCCAAATTAAATTCGGAATTTACCTATCGAGCAATGGAAAACGGAGTGCCGCAGCGACCAATTCTGGTGGGTCCTTCCAATCCAAATTATACGCCAATAGATCAAATTTCTCCTTATTTACAAAAGGCAGTCCTAACCTGTGAAGACCCTTCTTTTTTCTCCCACAGAGGATTTATTAACGATGCTTTCAAACAATCTATTATCAAGAATCTTAAAACCAAGAAATTCTCCCGAGGTGCAAGTACCATTAGTATGCAGTTGGTGAAAAATGTATTTCTAACTCGTGAAAAAACATTGTCCCGAAAATTAGAAGAAATTTTATTGGTTTACATATTAGAAAACAACCGTATTTCTAGCAAACAACGTATGCTTGAAGTCTATTTTAATGTCATAGAATGGGGTCCAAACGTATATGGAATTGGGGAAGCGGCCAACTTTTATTTCAGTAAAAAACCAGCTGATTTAACCTTAAAAGAATGCTTGTTTTTGGCTTCGATAGTTCCAAAACCTAAAAAATTCATGTACGAATTTAACCCTGATGGATTCTTGAAAGCCATTGAAAACAAAAAACAAACCTTCATAAGCAATTTAATGCTACGCCGTGGATTAATTTTACCCGACGACACCATTGGGCAACATCTTCCGATGGCAATTACCGGAAATGCGCGTTCCTTTTTAAAGTTTGAAGTCAAAGACACGATTCAAATAGACACCACTTTTGTAGAGGAGTTTTAGGATTTTTAAATTATCTAGCTAAATCAATGAAAAAAATTGCACTTATTATAATGACATTTTTATCGATGTCAATTTTTTCACAAGAAAATAAATCTGAAGCAGGTGGGCCTCCAAAATGGAATGAATTAATTGGGTTTTGGAAAAAAGGTGAAATTCCAAACGAGGATAAGTTAAATCAAGTAAATCCTTGGCCTCAAAAATACCAATGGTTTGCATTTTATGAAAATGGAAAAGTCTATTCTATGATGTCCAGCCAAGATTCAAATTATACTTCCAAAGAGTTAAAAGAAATCTTTAAGGCTTTACCTTTTGAAAAAACTCCTAATTTTAATTTAAGCGGTCAATTTTTAACGATTGACAATAAAGAAATTAAAGATTATGAAGAAGTTTGGGGCGTAAATTTATTTGCCATTGACGTGAACGATTTCATAAAAAAAGGAAATTTAATAATGAGTTTGGATGACGGCAAAGGAAATGTTATTTATTATAGATTATTAAAGAAAATAGATTGAAAGAGTTTACATTTAAACAATATCATCAAACAAAAAGGGCTGGAAATTATCCAGCCCTTTTTTTATAAAATAAATAAAGATTTACTCAATTTCTGTAATTCTCAAGGTGTTTACCATTCCTTTATTTGCAATTGGCATCGCAGCTAAATTAATTAGCATATCACCTTTAGTAACCAGTCCTTTTTCGGCAGCAATTTTATTGATATCGTCAATGGTATCATCGGTACTTACAAATTTATCGTAGTAAAAAGTCTTTACTCCCCAAATTAAATTCAACTGTGTTAAGATCACTTTGTTCGAAGTAAAAACTAAAATATCCGCTTGTGGACGCCATGCTGAAATTTGAAATGCGGTATAACCACTATTTGTTAAAGTACAAATCGCTTTTGCTTTAATCGCATTGGCCATATTTGCCGCGTGCTGACAAATTGTTTTAGTAATATATCGGTTGGTTTTAATTTGCGGGGTATTTTGAGGAACTTGAATAAGAGGAGAATCTTCAACCGCTTCAATAATTTGAGTCATTTGTTGGATCACTTGCACTGGATAATTTCCTACAGAAGTTTCTCCAGAAAGCATCACGGCATCTGCACCATCCATCACTGAGTTGGCTACATCATTCACCTCAGCTCTTGTAGGCGTAAGGCTTGTGATCATTGTTTCCATCATTTGCGTAGCGATAATAACAGGAATTCTAGCAGTTTTAGCTTTATGAACTAATTTTTTCTGAATTAATGGAACTTCATGTGCAGGAACTTCAACACCTAGATCTCCACGAGCAACCATTAATCCATCACAATGTGCGATAATTGAATCGATATTGGCAACGCCTTCTGGTTTTTCAATTTTAGCTATAATTGGAATTTTGTGCTCTGAATGTTTTGCAATTAATTCTTGTAATTCTACTAAATCTTCAGAGGTTCTTACAAATGAAAGTGCAATCCAATCTACTTTTTGCTCGATTGCAAAAATAGCATCGCGAACATCTTTTTCGGTTAAAGCAGGTAATGAAACTTTAGTGTTTGGAAGATTTACTCCTTTTTTAGATTTCAAAGGCCCCCCTTGGATTACTTTAGCAACCACTTCAGAAGTTTTATTGGTAGCAACCACTTCAAACATCAATTTTCCATCGTCAAGCAAGATGTTTTCTCCTGGATTTACATCGTTTGGAAACGCTTTATAGTTCATGTAAACGCGCTCCTTAGTTCCAGGAACATCTTCGGCAGTTTGAAAAGTAATGATATCACCAGGGTTCACAATTACTTCTTCATTCATCACCCCAACACGAAGTTTAGGACCTTGTAAATCACCTAAAATGGCTGCGGTATAACCAAATTCTTCATTGATACTTCTAATTAAATCTATTTTTGCTTTAACATCAGTGTAATCGGCGTGGGAAAAATTTACTCTAAATACATTTACTCCTGCTTCAATCATTGCTTTTAAGACTTCCTTAGTGCTACAAGCAGGCCCTAATGTTGCTACAATTTTAGTTTTTTTGTTTGTTGTCATTTCTTATTAAAAAATTAAATTATTTTTTGACTTTATACTATTTGAATCAACTGAATAAACGGTTGCTATTTGAGGAACTGCATTCATCGATGTCATTATTTTATCCAATTCTGTATCATTGTTTTCAATTTTCAAGAAGTAGTCTACTTTTTTCAATTCCGGTAAAAGAAAGGCTTTTGTAGCTACTTCGAAACTAGATTCGCCAAATAAATTCTGATTATTATTAGTATTTAATGTGGTTACCTCATTTTTATTTTGAACCAAACTCCAACAACTATCAGTATTGGCATTTTCATAAATAAATCTCGAAAAAAAGGTAACTCCTTCTTTAATAATTATCTGAATTTCATTTTTGCTTTTACTTAATAATATGGGTAGTTTTTGATTCAAAAAATAAGCCAATCGATAGTCTTCTAATGAAGTGTGAATTGCAATGAGTTCATAATCAACTTCATCAAATTCATCGATATGTAATTTATGAATTGCCATATTCGTTTAAATAAGTTGTAAATATACTATTTATAAGTATTTAAAAAGTTACTAAATGGATATGTTTCCTATATTTTACTAACGAAATCGTTGTAGAAGTTATAGAGTAACTAATTATTTTTTATCAATTTTATCCTGAAATGCAAAATAAGCTCTTTGAGATGCTTTTTCTTCCGCTTTCTTTTTTGAAGTTGCTCTTGCTTTGGCAATCACTTTATTATCGATACTGAATTTAACCCCAAAAAGGCGTTCGCCATTTAAATCATTGTCTTCGTAGGTATCAAAATTAAACGCCTTTTTCTCTTTTTGGCACCATTCAATGAGTAAACTTTTATAACTAATAATTTTTCCTTCCAATTTAGAAATATCGACATAGGGAAGTATCACTCGCTTTTCGATAAATTTTTCGCAATAGGAATACCCTTGGTCTAAATAAATTGCACCTACTAATGCTTCAAAAAGATTGCCATGTATGTTCTCCCCAAAATGTTGAGTTGGAACTTTACTATC
Organism: Bacteroidota bacterium; assembly: GCA_947460615.1. Taxonomy (GTDB): domain Bacteria; phylum Bacteroidota; class Bacteroidia; order Flavobacteriales; family Flavobacteriaceae; genus Flavobacterium. Next base: position 1,850 of record CANHHG010000063.1, on the reverse strand, counting down.
TAAAAATTGTAGCAAATTTAAATCCCTTCCGAGTTCGTTTAAATGTTCGCGACTCACAATTTTTGATCGCATTTTTGTTAAATATCCTTCATCACCTGAAGGGGAAATATTGTATAAAAATGCAGCAATAATGGAACTTAACATAGAATCACCTAGAAATTCTAGTCGCTCATAGTTCATTGGATTTCCATCAATATCTGTTTTGCTTGAGGAACGGTGAATGAATGCTTTTTTGTAAAAGTCTAATTCTATTGGGGGGAAACCTATAATTTTTTGAATATCGGCAAAAAAAATCCCGTCTTCTTTAGATCGGGACTTTTGAAATATTTTCTTGATAATATTCATCGAAGCGAATTAAATTTCGAATTTTTTTACTAATACACAAGCATTGTGACCGCCAAAACCGAATGTATTACTCATCAACACTTTTACGTCTCTTTTTTGAGCTTTATTGAAGGTAAAATTTAACTTCGAATCGATTCCTTCATCATCAGTAAAATGATTAATTGTAGGAGGAACAATTCCATGTTTAATCGAAAGTATAGAAGAGATCGTTTCAATTGCTCCTGCTGCTCCCAGTAAGTGCCCTGTCATTGATTTTGTAGAATTCAAATTCATTGTATACGCATGATCACCAAAAACATGAAGAATCGCTTTACTTTCAGCAATATCTCCAAGTGGAGTAGAAGTTCCGTGCATGTTTACTCCATCCACATCTGTTGGTTTTAAACCTGCGTCTCTTATACAGTTAATCATAACATTTTTAGCCCCTAATCCTTCTGGGTGTGGTGCCGTAATATGATGCGCATCGGCAGACATTCCACCTCCGCCAATTTCACAGTATATAGTAGCTCCACGCGCAATAGCATGTTCATATTCTTCTAAAATTAAAGCTCCCGCACCTTCCCCTAAAACAAATCCATCACGGTCTTTGTCCATTGGACGAGAAGCGGTTTTTGGATCCTCATTTCTAGTGGATAAAGCGTGCATTGCGTTAAAGCCTCCCATTCCAGCAATACTCACGGCCGCTTCAGAACCACCTGTAATCATTGCATCGGCATGACCTAAACGAATATAATTGAAAGCATCTATAATTGCATTTGTTGAAGAAGCACATGCTGAAACTGTTGCGAAATTGGGCCCTCTAAAACCATATTTTATAGAAATATGACCACATGCAATATCAGAAATCATTTTAGGAATAAAAAAAGGATTGAATCTTGGAGTTCCATCGCCTTTGGCAAATTCTAACATTTCAATTTGAAAAGTTTCTAATCCTCCTATTCCTGAACCCCAAATTACTCCAATTCTATCTTTATCTAATGTATCTAAATCAAAGTTGGCATCTTTAACCGCTTCATCAGCAGCAACCACCGCATATTGAGTATAACGATCCATTTTTCGAGCTTCTTTTCTGTCGATAAAATCTTCAACATTAAAGTTTTTCAACTCGCATGCAAATTGCGTTTTGAATTTTGAAGCGTCAAAATAAGTTATCGGTGCCGCACCGCTAACTCCATTAATTAGTCCGTTCCAATATTCATCAACTGTATTTCCAATAGGAGTTAATGCTCCTAATCCTGTTACTACAACTCGCCTTAATTCCATAGTATAATTATAGTTATGAATTAAAAAAAATACCTATGCTTTCTTCTATGTAAAAATCATAAAAAAGACATAGGTATTACAATAATATTATTTTGGATTGAACAAACAATCTTAATTTTTAATTAAAAACAAAAACACCCGAAATGGATTAGATTACGGGTGTAATTTTTTATTTTTTAGCTTCTTCAATATAAGAAATAGCTTGACCTACAGTAGCAATGTTTTCTGCTTGATCGTCTGGG
>CANHHG010000062.1 GCA_947460615.1 Bacteroidota bacterium | reverse complement strand
TAATTCAAATAAATTATCGAAATCTTGTTCATAAAAACAAGATAGTGAATATTAACGTTTAGAGAATTGGAATCTCTTACGAGCTTTCTTCTGACCGAATTTTTTACGTTCAACCATTCTTGGGTCTCTAGTTAATAAACCTTCTGGTTTCAATACAGCTCTGTTTCCTTCGCCTACTTCACACATTGCTCTCGCAATTGCCATTCTCACAGCTTCTGCTTGACCAGTTGAACCTCCTCCATAAACATTAATTTTTACATCAAAGTTAGAAACGTTGTCAGTTAATGACATTGCTTGTAATACTTTGTATTGTAAAGTAGCTGTTGGAAAATAAGTTGCAAACGGTTTTTTGTTTACTACGATAACTCCTGTTCCTTCTGTAACATAAACACGTGCAACAGCGGTTTTTCTTCTACCTATTTTGTGAATAACTCCCATTATTTAAGATCGTTTAGGTTAACAGTTTTAGGTTTTTGAGCTCCTTGTTTGTGCTCTGAACCAACAACAACATTTAAATTTCTGAAAAGTTCTGCTCCTAATTTATTTTTAGGTAACATACCTTTTACGGCTTTTTCTACTAGTAATGCAGGATTTTTTGATTGCAATACTTTAGCAGTTAAAGATCTTTGTCCTCCAGGGTAACCTGTGTGACGGATGTACGTTTTGTCATCCATTTTGTTCCCTGTAAGGTTAATTTTCTCTGAGTTGATAACAATAACGTTATCTCCGCAGTCGACGTGTGGGGTGTAACTTGGCTTGTACTTACCTCTCAAAATCATTGCGACTTTTGAAGCAAGACGACCTAAGTTATGCCCATCGGCATCAACAATGATCCACTCCTTTGTAACGGTGGCTTTGCTTGCTGATTGTGTCTTGTAGCTTAATGCGTCCATAATATATTTTTAATTAAACATTCCATCCCCAATAAAAAGGGGTTGCAAAACTACAATAATTTATTTTAAATACAAATACCTGATTAAGATTATTTTAAAAATAATTGTTACCTATAATTTTCATTATAATAAGGAGTAAATTCCAATACTATAAAAAACCATAATGTTCTTTTTTTTGGCTTTGTTTAATGATATAAATTTTTAATATTCAAATCAATCTGCTTTTGCCTTCAACTTTAGGTTAAAAGATTATTTATTTTTAAATATTTTATTCAATTTTCGTACTTTTACAACTAATTTTATTTCAATGAAATCAAAAGCTACTTTAAAACAAATTGCCAAAGAACTTTTAGTCTCTGTTTCTACAGTTTCTAAAGCTTTAAATGATAGTCCTGAGATTAGTACCCAAACTAAAATCAGAATCAAAGAATATGCAAAACTTAAAAACTATAAACCGAACGTTATTGGTATTAATTTAAAAAGCAGAAAGACGAAAACTATTGGAGTAATTATTCCTAATATCTTAAATTCATTTTTTGCAAAAGTATTTACTGGTATTGAAAAAGTAGCTGAATCTAAAGGATATAATGTGATAATGTGTATTTCAAATGAATCCATTGAAAAAGAAATTCACGCATTGGAAATACTAAGTAATGGAACAATTGATGGTTTTATTTTATCGATATCTAAAGAGGCTCAAAAGTTAAATGAATACGAGCATTTTAAAGAAATCATTAATGATGGAACTCCAATTGTGATGTTTGACAGAACTTCTGACGAAGTAGAATGTGATAAAGTGATTGTGGATGATTTTGATTCTGCTAGAAATGCAACCCAACATTTAATTGATTTAGGTTGTAAAAAGGTAGCTTTATTCTCTTCAATAGATAATTTAAGTGTTGGAAAATTAAGATATGAAGGTTACTTAAAAGCGCTTCAAGATAATAATTTACCTATTGATAACAATTTAATTGTCAGAACAGAGTCGGAGGAAGATTCAAAATTAAAAATCCAAACTCTTTTTGAAAACCATAAAATAGATGGAATTTTTGCAATAGATGAAAATGATTCAGTAGCAGCATTAAAAATGGGATTAAAATTTGGATATCAAATACCAGAAAACCTTTCTATAATTGGCTTTGCAGATGGAATTTTGGCCTCTCGCCGTTTGTCTCCAAGTTTAACCACCGTAAGTCAGCATGGTCCAGAAATTGGAGAAGCCGCTGCAAAACTCCTAATTGAGAGATTAGAAAATACTAACTTTGAAGAAGACCTAGTTTATAAAACTACGGTAATCAAAACGGAGTTAAGAGATAGAGAATCCACTAAGAGGTTAAAGTAATTTCGTTTTTCTTATCGTCTTTCCAGGTGACATAGCCCAACATCGCATTAATAAGGTAGAACAAATATTTTATCACATTGGCGATATTCATGATCATTACACTTTGAACAATCTTCGATAAATTATAGGTTTGCCACATGATCCAATTGTCAGGATACATTCTACTATTATTAAAAGTCCCACCAAAACTAATTCCCGCAGGAACCGCAATTGCAAAAAACAGTGCCCAATCAATTGGCTTGTCACTTAAATACTTAAACCCTATATAATTCAAAATAAGGGATAAAGCCATTCCAAAAAACAAATTTCTATAAAAAATGCCGTCAATACTATTTAGAATTCTCTTTTCTTTCCAAATTCTAAAAGCAAAATAATTTCCGAAAAAGGAAATAGGATAGGTTAATATAGCGGCTATATTTCCTAATAAATAATCAATAACCCCGCTTAAACCAGTATTTAGAGTACCAATAAAATTTCCAATATTATTTTTTTTGGTCACTAAACGAGTAGAAATCATTGAAAAACCAACATTTATAATTGAAAAAATCCCTAAAGGGAAAATATAAGTTTGTGAAAGGAAACTTAGAGACACTTCGGTATTGTGGTATCCTAAAGATATGGATCCAACGAGAACAATGACCAAGCCAATTACATCTAGATATTGACTATTTGTAATGGACTTTATAGTGGTAATTGATTTTTCTGAAAGTAAAATGGAAGACATAAATTTAATTTTTTTATGAAAATAATTAATGGGCTGCCAACCAATCTTTACCTTCTCCAATTTCAACAATCAATGGTACATTTAGAGTAAATGCATTTTCCATTTCATGCTTTATCAATGGTTTAATTTTCTCTAATTCCGATTGATGTACATCAAAAACCAACTCGTCATGAACCTGCAAAAGCATATTACTTTTCCAATTCCCAACAGTTAGTTTTTCGTGAATATTAATCATGGCGATTTTTATGATATCTGCAGCGCTTCCTTGAATTGGAGCATTAACTGCATTTCTTTCAGCGCCTCCCCGAACAATGGCGTTTTGAGAATTGATATCTTTTAAATAACGACGTCTTCCGAGAATAGTTTGCACATAACCATTTTCTCTTGCGAATTGAATTTGGTTATTGATATAGGTTTTTAAACTAGGATACGTTTGATAATAGGCCTCAATTAAGGCAGCACTTTCGGCTCTGGAAAGAGAGGTTTGGTTACTCAAGCCAAAAGCTGAAACCCCATAAATGATACCGAAATTTACTGTTTTAGCATGACTTCTTTGTTCGCGTGTTACTTCCTCCAATGGAATATTAAACACTTTAGAAGCGGTTGCTTTATGAATGTCTTCGTTTTTTTGGAACGATTGTATCATATTTTCTTCCCCACTTAAAGCCGCAATAATTCTAAGTTCTATTTGAGAATAATCGGCAGAAACTAATGTGTAATTTTCATCACGAGCTATAAATGCTTTTCTAATTTGGCGACCTCTTTCTGTTCGAATTGGAATATTTTGTAAGTTCGGATTATTAGAACTTAACCTTCCAGTTGCAGCAACAGTTTGCATATAATCGGTATGAATTCTTTGGGTGACCGGGTCAACTTGATTGGGCAATGCATCAACATAGGTGTTTTGTAATTTAACTAGTTGTCGCCAATCTAAAATTGCTTTTACAATTTCATGTTCGTTGACCAAGTAATTTAAAATTTCTTCACCCGTGGCGTATTGACCTGTTTTTGTCTTTTTTTGTTTAGCACCACCAATTTTTAACTTGTCAAACAAAATGTCGCCTAATTGTTTTGGGGATGCCAAATTGAATTTCTCACCAGCAATTTCATAAATAGTGCTTTCCAGTTTTTGAATGTCATTTCCTAATTCGGAAGATAACGATTTTAAGAAATCTACATCCACTCGAATACCTTCTTTTTCCATTGCAGCCAAGACTTTTACCAATGGAATTTCAATTTCATCAAAAAGTTTTTTAGTCTCGGTTTTATCTAATTCTAAGGTAAAATTCTCTTTCAATTGTAAAGTAACGTCGGCATCTTCAACGGCATATTCTTTTATGTCTTCCAATGGAACGTCTCGCATTGAAAGTTGATTTTTCCCTTTTTTTCCAATTAAATCTTCTATAGATTTCGGTGAATATTTTAAATAAGTTTCCGATAAAATATCCATGTTGTGACGCATGTCGGGATTTATTAAATAATGCGCAATCATCGTGTCAAACAATTTTCCTTTGACTTGGATGTTGTAATTGGAAAGTATTTTTAAGTCGTATTTTAAGTTTTGACCTATTTTTTCTATGGCTTCATTCTCAAAAAAGGGTCTGAATTTTTCTAATAATACTGATGCATCTTCCCGGTTTTCTGGAAAGGGAACGTAAAATCCTTTTCCTTTTTCATAAGAAAATGAAATACCTACTAATTCGGCATGCAAAGCATCAAGACCAGTAGTTTCAGTATCAAAACAAACAGAAGTTTGATTTTGTAAATTTTGCAATAGCAATTTTACTGCCAGTTCTCCTTGGATAGTTTGATAAAAATGTTCAGTATTATCTAATGAACTATAATATTGATGGCGCATTTCATCGGAAGTTTCATCGTGATTTGTACTTCCAAAAAGATCAAATTGTTCTTCGTTTTTAGGTTGCGGTTTTTTGTATAATTTAGCTTCGTCAACATGATTTAATGGTGATGGTGCTCCTCCTTTTTTGAAAATTGCGTCAAATTGTTCTGCCATTCTTCTGAATTCTAATTCATTAAATAAGGCATCTGTTTTTGCCACATCTGGAGTTGATAATTCGTAGTCGTTTTCATCAAAGACTACAGGGCAATCTAAAAGAATGGTTGCAAGTTTTTTTGATAATAGTCCTTTTTCTTTGTTGGCTTCAATATTGTCTTTCATTTTACCTGAAAGTTTATCGGTGTTGGCCAATAAATTTTCCATAGTGCCAAATTCTTTCAAAAATTTCTTTGCAGTAACCTCGCCAACACCTGGAAGTCCTGGAATATTATCAGCTGCATCGCCCATCATTCCCAGGAAATCAATTACTTGTTCGGGTCTTTCAATTTCAAACTTTTCAAGTACTTCGGGAATCCCCCAAATTTCAATACCATTCCCCATCCTTGCAGGCTTGTACATAAAGATATTTTCAGAAACCAGCTGGGCAAAATCTTTATCGGGAGTAACCATGAAAACTTTATAATTTTGTTTTTCGGCTTGTTTAGCTATGGTGCCTATTAAGTCGTCGGCCTCGTAACCTTTTACTTCAATAATTGGGATGTGCATTGCCTTTAATAAATCTTGAATATAGGGAACGGCAATTTTAATTGCGTCGGGAGTAGCGTCTCGATTGGCTTTGTATTCAGGAAAAATGTCATTTCGTAAATCACTTCCTCCTTTATCAAATGCAACAGCCAAATGATCTGGTTTTTCTCTTTTGATAACGTCCATCAATGAATTCATGAATCCCATTATCGCAGAGGTATCAAGTCCTTTTGAATTGATTCTAGGGTTTTTAATAAAGGCATAATATCCTCGAAAAATTAAAGCATAAGCATCTAATAGGAACAATCTTTTTTGCGTTGACATATAGTGTAAAGTGTATTTTAATTTGTAAAAATAATCAATCGAAATTTAAAGAGTACATTTCAAGTTAATTTTTATTTAATTGAAGTTACATTTGTTTAATTTATTCGTTATTTTGTATAAAATTTTTTTGAATGGCTTTCCGCATCCTCCTCCTTTGTCTTATTATTTTTATTATTGAACTTTATGCTTTTCAAGCAGTTAAAACGATTACAAAAGTAAGGTGGGTTTTGATAGCACATCTTGTCTTATCTCTATCTACAATTATTTTTATTGGATATCAATTTACAAAATTCGATAGAAGTGTGGGTCAAACTAAAATGACCATGATCACTTTAGGATTGTTATTATTAGTTTCACTTCCTAAATTCTTAATGTCTATTGTACTCCTTTTTGAGGACTTATATCGACTATTTGCGGGGACTTCCAATTATTTTTCCAATTACAGTAAAGACGTAGACTTTTTTCCACAACGAAGAAAATTCGTAAGCCAAATAGCCTTAGGACTTGCTGCAATTCCATTTGCATCTTTAATTTACGGGATGACTATTGGGAAATACAATTATAAAGTAATTAAGCAACAACTCTATTTTTCTGATTTGCCAGAGGAGTTTGACGGATTTACTATTACCCAAATTTCAGATGTTCACAGTGGTAGTTTCGACAATCCTGATAAAATTAATTATGCTATCGATTTGATCAATGAACAGAATTCGGATATGATTTTGTTTACTGGCGATATAGTGAATACCCATGCTAAAGAAATGCATCCTTGGATTGATGTTTTCAATAGGATAAAAAAACATGAATATGGTAAATTCTCTGTACTTGGCAATCATGATTATGGAGAATATGTTACATGGCCTTCACAAAAAGCGAAGGACAAAAATTTTGAGGCAATCAAAAATCTCTACGGTCAAATTGATTTTAAGTTGCTATTAAATGAACACACTTTCATAGAAAAAGGAAAGAGTAAAATTGCATTGGTAGGAGTAGAAAATTGGGGAAATAATTTCAAAAAAGCGGGCGATATTAATAAGGCTTCCGCCAATTTAACAAAGGATGATTTCAAAATATTAATGAGTCACGATCCTTCCCATTGGGAGTATGAAGTAAAAGACCATGATAAAAATTTTCATTTAACCTTATCGGGTCATACCCATGGAATGCAATTTGGGATAGAGATTCCGGGATATTTCAAATGGAGTTTAGTGCAATATGTTTATAAACAATGGGCAGGATTATACGAAAATAAAGGAAGATACGTTTATGTGAATAGAGGATTTGGCTTTCATGCCTATCCTGGACGAGTAGGAATTATGCCAGAAATTACGGTTATAGAACTAAAAAAAGGAAAATATACAGTGTAATTTGTCAAAATCCTTATATTTGTACCTTATAATCTCTATTTAGAAGTCTAAATTATATTTAATTTTTTGGTTTTATGTCAAAATTTGGAGAACTAATAAATACTCAATTACCAGTGTTAATTGATTTTTACACAGAATGGAACGAACCATCAGTTTCCATGCATCCTGTTATCAGGGATGTAGCTGCAGCCCTTGGTGACAAAGCAAAAGTGATAAAAATTGACGTGGATAAAAATCAAGAGTTAGCGGATGCTTTACGAATTAAAGGACTTCCAACTTTAATGATTTACAAACAAGGTCAGATGGTTTGGAGACAATCTGGTGAGTTGGATGCGAATACAATTATTAGTTTGGTACAAGACCAAATTTAAGATCAAAAAAAGCAATTTCTACCCTTTTATTACCTTTAAAAATGAAAAATAGCACCCTATTTTTCAATAAAGTGATATTTTTTTTACTTTTTTTTATTCATTATCCCTGTCAAAAAGTTTGAACATTTGATTGTACATATTGAATACTTTTCTATTCTCATTATAGAATTCCATATCTTTACTGTCTTTCATTACTTCCAATAGGCTTCTGTATCTTTCAATATTGGTTACTACCTCCATTGCCACCGTTCCTAGTTCAGAAGGCTTGTAGTTGCTGAAATACTTTAATTGTTCTTGGTATTTTTTCGAAAGTTCAGTTAATAATTTCCTGGCTTTTTCCTTTTTACCAATAGCATAATATCCGCTAGCAAATGGCTCCACCATAGTATAATAATCGTAATATCGGATTGGCATTTTTTTCATTCCCAAGTCAATGATTTCTTCTGCTTTATCAAATTTCCTTTCATTGATTAATTGCTCCATTAATCTGGACATATTAGTTCTATAGGAAATACTATTTCTACGAGTTTCATTGTCGTGATAAATATTTGGACTGTCTCCATTGCCCCAATCCCATTTTTTTACCAAATTATACATCACATCCGTATCAATACATCCCATATCATGTTGGCTTGCCTCTTTTGAAACCGGAGTTTTAATAGGAACTAATTTATAAAGCATTCCATCCAATTGCAGATAATCTTTCATCCACAAGTAATCATCATCTCCGAAACTACCTGGTGAAAAATAAATAGGTCTTTTCCAATTATTATTGGCCAAAATATCCAGCATCATAATTCGGTTTTTATAAATTGCTCGACCTTCAATATCTATATCAATATAAGGAACAATAGAATCATAGTATTTAGGGTTTACCACCTTGTTTTTAATAATATTATTTTTATCAATTATCAATCGGATTTTGTTGGTAGGATAAAAATGCACTTTTTGACCATTTGGCATGTCTACAATTGTTTTAGGGTCATCACTTTTAGCAAATTCCATAAAACTCTTAATGTCCCAACGCGTATCGGTTAATTGATTGTAAACCACATAATCTAATTTATCACCAACGTATTGATCGTGGGTAAACGATATAGGCAAACCATCTGATTGGTAGGTTTTACACTTCATTTGATCGATATACCAATCCGTCATAAACAAACTAGTATTAACTATTTTAACATCAGTTCTAATTTTTTCAATTTCTTGTGCGTACCAAAGTGGGAAGGTATCGTTATCTCCAATAGTATATAAAATAGCATTTTTATCGCAGGAATTCAGATAGTTTTTCGCTAATGCAATAGCGGTATATTTTCCAGAACGATCATGATCATCCCAATTTTGAGAAGCCATTAGTATAGGAGCGCCTAACATTGTAGTTGCTAATACAATAGGCCCAGCAAATTTTGGTTGTAAGTAATTTTTAAGAATATCATAAATGGCATAAATCCCAATTCCTATCCAAATGGCAAAAACATAAAAAGAACCTACTAATGCGTAATCTCTTTCGCGTGGTTCAAAAGGTCTTTCATTTAAGTAGACTTTTAGTGCTAATCCAGTAAATAGGAACAATACTAAAAGCACATAAAAGCTTTTTTGGTTTTTGTAAGCGTGATATAATAGTCCAATAATTCCAAGTAAGAAAGGAATAAAGTAATAGACATTTCTACCTTTATTATTAAGAGTATCCGAAGGCAAATCGTATTGTGGTCCAAGATGGAATTCATCAATTAAATCAATTCCACTTAACCAATTTCCGTCTACCAAATCATAATTTCCTTGATTGTCATTCTGGCGTCCCGTAAAATTCCACATTAAATACCTCCAGTACATATATCCAAATTGGTATTCAAACATAAAACCGAAATTATCAATAGTAGAAGGTTTTTCAATTATTAGATAATCGCCGTAAGTCTTTAAAAAAGTGATATAATCTCCATTGTCTACTCTTTTCGCAGCATAAGCAGCTCTAAATTCATTAACGGTTTTTTCAACTTCATTTCTTAATTGTGCGCTTGCTTTTGCAACATCCTCTTCAGAAAGGTTATCAATATCAATTCCATACTGACCTAAATCCTCTTCATAAGCATAATTTGGATTCATTTGAAATTCTAAAGGATGAGTGAAATCCATATAATTCTCCACGTGTTCTGTACTCCATAAACGAGGTAAAAAAGCTTTTTGATTATCATCACTGTTTTGTTCAGCATTTTTATAATTATTGGTAATGATATACTTCCCAGTTTTATAATCTCTTTCATAGTTGGGAGCTTTGTCTAAATAAGGAGTTTCTTTATCTAAACCTGCAAAAGTATCTGAATACTGAGGCCCATAAAACAATGGATTATTACCATATTGCTCTCTGTTATAATAGGCTAATACTTCTGCAGCATCAGAGGGTTTGTTTTCATTTATTACGGTATTCGCATTAGCGCGAATTGGCAACATCATCCAAGTTGAAAAACCAATGAAGATAAATAAAACACATAAAATCAAAGTGTTCAATTGTACATATCCTTTTGAAATTGTGTATTTGATTCCAAAATAAAACAAACTTATCAGTAATAAAGTCACGAAAATAGTGCCCGAATCAAATGGCAATCCAAGGCTATTTACCATAAATATTTCTGCTTTACCAAAAAATGCCATGGTTAATGGCAATAATAATTTGAAGATAAATAGTAAAACGGCAACTACCACTACGTTAGCAATAATGAAATTTTTAAAAGTTACGGTTTTGTAATTTTTGAAAAAATATAAGAATCCAATAGCTGGAATAGTTAATAATGCCATGAAGTGAACTCCAAATGAAAGCCCAACAACCAATGATATTAATAGTAGCCATCTGTTTCCTCTTGGGGAATACATGTCTTGTTCCCAACGAAGTCCAAGCCAAAACAACAGCGCTATAAATAAGGTAGCCATTGCGTATACTTCAGCCTCAACGGCATTGTACCAAAAACTATCAGAAAAAGTGAAGACCAAGGAACCAATAAATGAACTCCCAAGTATTACAATCGCGGTATTTTTTGAGATTGGCTCGTTTGAACCTTCGTAGTCATTTGAGTTAGCAACGGAATTTACTATTTTTCTAATTAATATGGTTGACGACCAAAAAAGGAATAAAATGGTGAAGGCACTTGAAAATACCGACATCATATTTACCATTAAGGCGATGTGTTCTACATCAATTGCAAATAGAGCAAAAAAGGCTCCAATCATCTGAAATAAAGGAGCTCCAGGAGGGTGGCCTACTTCTAATTTAGCTGCTGTGGCAATGTATTCTCCGCAGTCCCAAAAACTCATGGTGGGCTCTACTGTTAGTGTATATGTGGTTAATGCTATTGCAAATGTGATCCAACCTAAAATGGTATTCCATTTATTAAAATTGAAGTTTGTCATATATATAGTATGAGTTTTACTTTTTTTTGATGTACAAAGAAAATGTTTTTTTGCTTAAAGAAATGCTAAATATTTATTTTTAATTATTTTTAGGTAAAAAATTTGTGAAACTTAAAATTTCGTTTAATTTTGCACTCGCTTTAAAGCAATGGAATTGGTCTATGGTGTAATGGTAACACAACTGTTTTTGGTGCAGTCTTTCTAGGTTCGAGTCCTAGTAGACCAACAAAAAACTCCTCAAGTAATTGGGGAGTTTTTTTATTTAAAACCTTAATTATTAATTGATTTGACAATAAGATTGCAGAATGATTTTTGGTTTATAAAAAAAATAGTATATTTGCACCATTATTTATATGAAAGATTAGATAATGAGGCACGCATAGCGTGCCTCTTTTTATAAAAGCTATGACATTTAAAGATAAAGTAAGTCGTTCATTGGAAGAAGCATTAGTAGAAAAGCCATCACTTTTTTTAATTGATGTAACCATTAGTGACAGTTTTAAAATATCAGTTACTTTGGATGGAGATTCGGGTGTAGCATTACAAGATTGTATTGATATCAGTCGTTATATAGAAAATAATTTGGATAGAGAAGAATGTGATTTCTCATTAGAAGTTGCTTCAGCAGGAGTTTCTTCGCCATTAAAAAATAGTCGACAATATAAAAAGAACATTGGAAGAACACTTCAAGTGGAAACCCAAACTACTACAATAGAAGCAAAATTAACGGAAGCTAATGATGATTTTATAGTATTAGAATGGGAGGCAAGAGAGCCTAAAAAAATTGGAAAAGGGAAAGAAACTGTTCTAAAAAGACAAGAAATCCCTTACACAGAAATAAAAAAAGCAATAGTTATAATAATTTTTTAATAGATAGAGCATGGAAAATTTAGCTTTAATCGATTCGTTTTCAGAGTTTAAAGACGATAAACTTATTGATCGTGTAACGCTAATGGCGATTTTAGAAGATGTGTTTAGAAACGCATTAAAAAAGAAATTTGGTTCAGATGAAAATTTCGATAT
>CANHHG010000061.1 GCA_947460615.1 Bacteroidota bacterium | reverse complement strand
ATTTGCACTCGTTAAAAATGGTGGTTGTAGCTCAGCTGGTTAGAGTATTGGTTTGTGGTGCCGAGGGTCGCCGGTTCGAACCCGGTCAGCCACCCAGAAATGCAAAAGCTTCGAAGAAATTCGGAGCTTTTTTTGTATCCAATATCAATAAAATAGGATAATTTTGAATGATATATTTACCTATTTTTGTAATTATAAAATGATAATTTGAGAACCTCAATACACAAAGAAATTTCTAACTCTAAGTTGTTTAAATCGCAACTTTTAACTTGGGCACAACAGTTCCGAGAAGTTGTTTTTTTAGATAGTAATGACTACCCTCAGAAATATTCAAATTACGACTGTATTCTTGCCGTTGATGCCTTTACCTCAATAACAACAGATTATCACAACGCTTTTGAAGATTTAAAACAATACCAGCAAACCTCAAAAGATTGGATTTTTGGTTATTTATCTTACGATTTGAAAAACGATACCGAAGAATTAAACTCGTCAAATTATGACGGATTGCAATTCCCGGATTTGTTTTTCTTTCAGCCTAAGAAATTGTATTTGCTTAAAAATAATGAATTGGAGATTCAATATTTAAACATGTGTGATGATGAAGTAGATGAGGATTTTGATTCAATTCTAAAGACTACAATTTCTGCTTCAGAAAATATAAATCCAATTGAGATTAAACAACGTATTTCCAAAGATTTATATTTGGAAAAAGTTACAAAAATGCTTGAATATATTAATAGAGGCGATATATATGAAGCTAATTTTTGTATGGAATTTCATGCTGAAACAACTATCAATCCGCTGGATAAGTTCTTTTTATTGAACGATATTTCAAGGCCTCCTTTCGCAGCATATTTAAAGAATAATAACTATTACTTGTTATCGGCTTCACCGGAGCGGTATTTGAAAAAAGAAAATAATAAAATTATTTCTCAGCCTATTAAAGGTACTTCGAGGCGATTTATAGATAATAATCAGGATGAAATTTCAAAGAGTAATTTAGCTTCAGATCCTAAAGAACGCTCTGAGAATATTATGATTACTGATTTGGTGAGAAACGATTTATCACGAACAGCAAAAAAAGGATCGGTTGAAGTTGAAGAATTATGTGGTATTTATTCCTTCCTACAAGTGCACCAAATGATTTCAACTATAACTTCAATTATTGACGATCAATATTCTGCATTAGATGTAATTAAAAATTCTTTTCCAATGGGAAGTATGACAGGAGCACCCAAAATTTCTGCTATGAATATTATTGAAGAATTGGAAGAAACTAAACGAGGATTGTATAGTGGAAGCGTCGGTTATTTTACCCCAAATGGTGACTTCGATTTCAATGTGGTCATACGAAGTATATTATATAATAGTAAAAATAATTACGTTTCTTTTTCTGTAGGAAGCGCTATAACTGCTTTATCAATTCCAGAATTAGAATATGAAGAATGCCTTTTAAAAGCCGACGCAATGATTAAAGTATTGAATAGCAATTAGTTTTACTTTATTCCTTAATTAAAAATAACTATTTTTGAATATGATTGAAAAATTCCAATTTCATCTTTCTAATAATTTTCCGTTTTTAATCGGAAAAAAGCTATTATTGGCCACAAGTGGAGGTTTGGACAGCATGGTGATGGTTCATTTATTTAAGTCTTTGAACTTTGAATTTGCATTAGCGCATTGTAATTTTCAATTGCGTGGTAACGAAAGTCTTGAAGATCAATTTTTTGTTCAAAAATATGCTGATGCCAATGCCATTCCTATTTTTATTACCCAATTTGATACCCAGTCATTTGCGACAGATTATAAACTTTCAACCCAAGTTGCAGCTCGTGAACTTCGATACAACTGGTTTTATGAATTGCTAGAAATCCACAACTATGACTACATTTTAACCGCACATCACGCTGATGACAACATTGAAACGTTTTTAATTCATCTTATTAGAGGCTCTGGATTGGAAGGATTTACCGGAATTCCAACTCAAAATGAATCGGTAGTCCGACCTTTATTGGTATTTAGCCGCGAAGAAATCGTTAATTATGCTGCTGCAAATGCAATTCAGTGGTGCGAAGACAGTAGTAATTCAACTGATAAATATTTGCGAAATAAAGTTCGTCACGATTTAGTTCCGCTATTTAAGGAATTGAATCCTAGTTTTTTAACTTCATTTCAAAATACTCAAAAATATTTGAATGAAGCGCAAGCAATGGTTGATGATGCAACAATTATGATTTATCAGCAAGTGGCAACCGAGGTGAATGATGAGATTCATTACAATATCGATAAACTTAAAATTCTCCCAAATTACAAATCCTATTTGTATCAATGGCTCAAAGAATATGGATTTTCGGCCTGGGAGGATATTTATCAATTAGTTGATTCTCAGTCTGGCAAACAAATTTTTTCGTCAGAATTGCGACTTATAAAAGACAGAAATACTTTGATTTTAGCTCCAATTAATAAAATGGAATCTTCAGAAGTTTATTTCATAAATGAAGATCAATTTGAAGTTAATGATCCCATAAAGCTTACTATTTCAAATCAAAATTTTCACACAAATACTGATAATTCCATTATATTTGTAGACGCTGACAAATTAAAATTTCCATTACAATTAAAAAGATTTGAAGAGGGGGCCGTTTTTAGTCCTTTCGGAATGAATGGAAAAACAAAAAAAGTGAGCAAACTTTTCAAAGATGAGAAATTGTCGCTTTTGCAAAAGGAAAACACCTGGATTTTATATTCAAATGAAGCTATTGTTTGGGTAATTGGAATCCGTCAAGATGATAGATTTAAAATCGATAGCAACACAAAAAATAGCTTACAAATAGCCCTAAAATAATGAAGAAATTACTTTTTACACTTTTTGCTTTTTTGGTTTTTACCAATGGATTTTCACAAATTTTAGATCCAGTAAAATGGAAATATAAAACGGAAAAAATTTCAGAAAATGAATTTAATTTAGTCCTTGAAGGAAAAATTGATGTTGGATGGCACTTGTATTCACAGTTTACACCAGAAGGAGGTCCGATTCCACTTGAAATTCAATATACTGATAGTTCAGGAAATTATGAGTTGGTTGGAAAAACCAAAGAAAGTAAAACCAAAAAAGAATTCAATCCCGTTTTTGAAGTAGATGAAATTTTCTTCGAAAGTAAAGTAGTTCTTACTCAAAAAATAAAGATTTTAAACTCAAAAGTTTCGTCTGTTAAAGTAGTTATTGATTATCAAACTTGCAAAGAGGTTTGCATCAACCAAAATAAGAAGTTTGTTTTTGAAATTCCTAAAATTACTGAAACTGCTGTCGATGAAGAAGTAAAAGACACGGTAATTGTAGATACTAATGCTACTGCTACTTCTGCAACTACTGAAATTAAAACTCAAAAAACTACCCCTAAAGAACCAAAAAAGGAAGATGAAAAAGGACTATTTTCAATTTTCTTGATAGCCTTTTTATCTGGATTCGCAGCGCTTTTAACACCTTGTGTATTTCCAATGATACCAATGACCGTAAGTTTTTTTACAAAACAAAGTAAAAATAAAGCACAAGGTATTAGAAATGCCATTATTTATGGAATTTCAATTATATTAATTTATGTTATTTTAGGATTGTTAGTCACCTGGATCTTTGGTGCCGATGCTTTAAATGCGTTATCTACCAATGTTTGGTTTAATATCCTGTTTTTTGGATTATTGGTATTTTTTGCAGCTTCATTTTTAGGTGCTTTTGAAATCATGTTGCCTAATTCATGGGCTAACAAAGTCGATCAACAAGCGGATAGAGGAGGAATAATTGGAATATTATTCATGGCATTGGCTTTAGCTATTGTTTCTTTTTCTTGCACTGGCCCAATTGTCGGAACCTTATTAGTTGATGCCGCTTCAAAAGGCGGAATTGCTCCAGTAATAGGAATGTTCGGTTTTTCATTGGCTTTAGCCTTACCCTTTATGCTTTTTGCAATGTTTCCAGGATGGTTGAATTCCCTACCAAAATCTGGTGGATGGCTGAATACTGTTAAAGTGGTTTTAGGCTTTTTAGAATTGGCTTTGGCCTTTAAATTTTTATCTAATGCCGATTTGGTTTTACAATTACATTTGTTAGAACGCGAGGTATTTATTGCCATCTGGATCGCAATATTCGGAACTTTAGCACTTTATTTATTCGGCAAAATCACTTTACCACATGATAGCCAATTACCCCATATTTCTGTTGGAAGATTATCTTTAGGCTTATTAGTATTGTCTTTTACAGTTTACTTAATTCCAGGACTTTGGGGTGCTCCTTTAAAATTGATCAACGCATTTCCACCACCAATGGAATATAGTGAAAGTCCATTCGGAATAGGTCAAAACGCTGCTACAGAAACAAAAGAAGCTTTACCAGAAGGCGCAAAATACGGACCTCATGGAATTGTAGTTTTTGATGATTATGATAGAGGATTGGCTTATGCCAAATCAGTTAACAAGCCAATAATGCTAGATTTTACTGGGTTTGCATGTGTGAACTGTAGAAAAATGGAAAATACGGTTTGGGGTGAAGCACCAATTTTACCAATTTTAAATTCCGAAGTAGTATTAATTTCATTGTACGTAGATGACAAACGAGAATTGCCAAAAGACCTACAAGTTATGTCGTCTACAGGGGAGTTGATGGAAACAATTGGCGATAAATGGACTGATTTTATGATTTCAAAATACAAAACCAACACGCAACCTTTGTATGTAATAACCGATTTACAAGGAAATAATTTAAATTCAACTATACCAACAATCAGTTATACTCCAGATGTTGCTGCTTATGGCGCGTGGTTGAAAGAAGGAATTTCTAATTTCAAGAAGTAATTTTACCAGAATTATTCTTTATATAATTATTTTTCACTTTCTATTTAAAATAGGCTTACTTTAGACAAATATAAAGTATACGCCATGTTAGTAAAAGTATTTGGAAGTGCCGTTTTCGGCGTTGAAGCCACCACCATAACTGTAGAAGTTAATATCGATAAAGGGATTGGATACCACCTCGTAGGTTTGCCCGATAATGCCATTAAAGAAAGTAGCTACCGAATTGCAGCTGCCCTAAAAAACAATGGTTACGCCATGCCCGGCAAAAAAATTACCATAAATATGGCTCCTGCCGATTTACGCAAAGAAGGATCTGCTTATGATTTGACGCTAGCAATTGGAATTCTTGTCGCTTCCTCGCAAATTCAAACTGCCGAATCCGATAAATACATAATCATGGGAGAACTTTCTCTTGATGGAAGTTTACAACCCATTCGCGGCGCTTTACCCATTGCCATAAAAGCCAAAGAAGAAGGATTTAAAGGTTTTTTTCTTCCAATTCAAAATGTAAAAGAAGCGGCAATCGTTTCGGGACTGGACGTTTATGGAGTGGAAAACCTACAAGAAGTAATCGATTTCTTAGAAGGAAAAGGAATCTTACAACCCACCATTATTGATACTCGCGCCGAATTCAATAAAACATTGGACTTCCCAGAATTTGACTTTAGTGATGTTCGTGGTCAAGAAAGTATCAAAAGATGCATGGAAATTGCAGCTGCCGGTGGTCATAATATCATTTTAATTGGTCCTCCAGGCGCAGGAAAAACAATGCTTGCCAAAAGATTGCCTAGTATATTACCACCAATGACTTTGCGAGAAGCATTAGAAACTACCAAAATTCATAGCGTGGCAGGTAAATTAAAAGAAGTAGGATTAATGAACCAACGACCTTTTAGAAGTCCTCATCACACGATATCAAATGTTTACTCGTGTGGGACTAATTAAGCATAAAAAAAAGCCACCGTTTCGGGTGACTTATTTGATTGAGATAATTTTCTTGGTGCTTACTCCTTTATAAACTTACTTGAACTATTGCCTGAAACTTTTAAATAATAAATACCTTTAGATAATTGCTCTACATTTATTGAGGTTTCAACTTCATTTAGTTTGCCTTTTAAAATA
Organism: Bacteroidota bacterium; assembly: GCA_947460615.1. Taxonomy (GTDB): domain Bacteria; phylum Bacteroidota; class Bacteroidia; order Flavobacteriales; family Flavobacteriaceae; genus Flavobacterium. The sequence goes on along the minus strand of CANHHG010000061.1, from coordinate 6,317 downwards.
ACTCTTCCTAAACCATCAATAATAGTGAAAGGTTGGTTAATAAGATTATAGTCTGTTTTTATATTTAAGACGCTTACTACAGGGTTAGGGTATAGTTTTAAAGTATTTGTTTCAAATGTTGTATTAGAAAGTGGACTTTCACCCTTGAGGCAGCGCACCGAGAAACCGCTTCCATTATCGCTTTGGGCTCTGAGGGCATAGATGTAGTCGAAATACAGATAGCGGCACCAGCCGTATAACATATTGTATTCCGTAGAACTCCACCAGACCCCGTTGGCGCCAATATTGAAGAATAAACCATCGTTGTTGTTGCGGCGAAACCCTCCCGGAAGACCTGTGAAACCGTTGGAGTTGGTAGCGCCCGTGTTAGGAGAAATCCAGAGGGTTGTGCCGGTTGATTTCATTTTACCTCCTGCAATGCTTTCTCCCCCTAAATAGGTGGTTAAAGTAGTCCATTCGGCATCTGTTGGTACGTGCCAACCTGTTGGGGCCAATATCTTGTTTGGTGTAGAAGAGTCATTATCGTGTATTCCTGCCACAGCATACCAATTGTATAACTTGCCATAGGTAGTTCCGTTAGCTGTTGTATTGTTGTAATAACACCACGCTCCTGTGGTTAAAGATGCCCAAGCAGCTGGGTCGGTTACCTGAGGTATAACTGTTCCATCTCTATAAGTGGTTACATTTAAGTTGGTGGTTTGCCATATTTGAGTACCAATAGTAACTTCTTGTCCATAAGTTGTTTGATTGATTAAAAACAACGAAATAGATAATAGTAATATTTTTTTCATAATTTCTTTTTTAAATTCAATTCAAATGTAAGAAAATAATTTAACTATTTATTTTATTTTACACTACATCATTATGCGTAACTACTAATGTCGCATTGGTTGGTGGCGGTAGCTATCCCCAGCCTGGAGAAATTTCTAAGGCGCACAATGGTTTTTAATTTTTAGATGAATTGCCCGAATTTAAAAGAGATGTTTGGAAGTAATGCGCCAACCTTTAGAAGACTGGGAAGTGACTATTTCTAGAGCAAAGTTTACCGTTACTTATCCTTCGTCGTTTATGTTGGTTGCCACTATTAAAACCATCCTCATAGTCGAAGCCACTCCATAAAGAAGTTTGGATCGAGATGGTTGGTTGGGATAAAAAAAACCGCTTTAATTAGCGGCTTTTGAATTTTAGTCTAATACAAACTCGGAAATTTTACTGGATGGTCTTCGTGCATCATTTCGTAAATTTTCTCATAAATATCTTCCGTTGAAGGTTTTGAGAAATAATCACCATCGGTTCCGTAAGACGGACGGTGTTCTTGCGATGTAAGTGTTTTCGGTTGGCTATCCAATTGGAAATAACCTTTTTGAACTTCTAAAATCTGTTGTAATATATAAGCGGAAGCTCCTCCGGGAACATCCTCGTCGATTACTAATAATCGATTTGTTTTAGAAATACTTTTAAGTATATCATGATTTATATCAAAAGGCAATAACGATTGAACATCAATAATTTCAACGTCAATACCCACTTCCAACAACTCTTTAGCTGCCTGTTCCACTAATCTTAAAGTAGAACCATAAGAAACTACCGTAATGTCTTTTCCTGATTTTATGGTTTCCACCACACCAATTGGAGTTTTAAATTCACCTAAATTCAAAGGCATTTTTTCTTTCAATCGGTAACCATTTAAGCATTCAATTACTAATGCCGGTTCGTCTGTTGTTAGTAAAGTATTATAAAATCCTGCCGCTTTAGTCATGTTTCTAGGTACCAAAACGTGAATTCCACGAATGGCATTTATAATCATTCCCATTGGAGAACCAGCATGCCAAATTCCTTCCAAACGGTGACCACGTGTTCTAACAATTAAGGGTGCTTTTTGACGTCCTGCTGTTCTATAATGCAATGTAGCCAAATCGTCACTCATAATTTGAATTCCATATAAAAGGTAATCCAAATATTGAATTTCAGCAATTGGGCGCAAGCCACGCATAGCCATTCCAATTCCTTGACCTATTATGGTAGCTTCACGAATACCAACATCGGCAACACGCAATTCTCCATATTTTTCTTGCATTCCTTCCAGCCCTTGGTTCACATCACCAATATTTCCAGCATCTTCACCAAAAACTAAAACTTCAGGAAATTTTGCAAATAACGCATCAAAATTGTCTCTTAAAACTAATCTCGCATCCACATCAGCAGCATTTTCATCAACTACAGGTAGCACTTCATTAACGCTATAAATATTAGTATCTGAAACAGAATACAAGTGCGAACTAAATTTAGGTTGGATAGTTGCCGTAGCCTCTTTTATCCATTTTGATAAAGTGTTTTTCTCTGCCTCAGAACCTAATTTTCTTAGTATTTTTCTAGCAGTTGAAAGTAGGTCTTTTCGAATAGGTTCTTTTATAGAAGCCAATTCATTTGTCAATTGGTCAATATAACTGCTACTTTGAGATGTTTTTGTAATTTCTCTTAGTAGCGAAACCAATTGGGTTTGTTCCGCTTTTAAAGGAGAAATATAGGCATTCCAAGCTGCTTTTTTACCTTCTAAAACTTCATTTTTTGCTTGATTTGAAATGGCTTCAAGTTCTTCTTCAGTAGAAAAACCGTTTTCAACCAACCATTTTGTCATTTGCTTCAAGCAATCAAATTCAGCTTCCCATGCCAATCGCTCTTCATTTTTATATCGCTCGTGAGAACCAGATGTCGAGTGCCCTTGAGGTTGAGTCAATTCTGTTACGTGAATTAAAACAGGTACATGTTCTTCTCTAGCAATTTCAGCTGCCTTTTTATAAACAGCAACCAAATCAGCATAATCCCAACCGTTTACAGTGATAATTTCGTAACCGTTATTGTTCTCATCACGTTGAAATCCTTTTAAAACCTCAGAAATATTTTCTTTTGTGGTTTGGTGTTTTGCGTGAACTGAAATCCCGTATTCATCATCCCAAACACTCATTACCATTGGAACTTGAAGTACTCCTGCGGCATTTATAGTTTCAAAAAATAAGCCTTCAGAAGTGGAGGCATTTCCAATTGTTCCCCAAGCAACTTCATTTCCTTTATTAGAAAAGGTAGTTTTTTGTTCTAAACCCTCAATATTTCTATATATTTTTGATGCTTGCGCTAAACCAAGAAGTCTCGGCATTTGTCCGGCAGTAGGAGAGATGTCAGCACTTGAATTTTTTATTTTTGTAAGATCATTCCAATTTCCATTTTTATCCAAGGAATGTGTTGCAAAGTGACCACCCATTTGACGTCCAGCACTCATAGGATCATGTTCAAGGTCAGTGTGACCATATAATCCTGCGAAAAATTGCTGAATTGATAATTGACCAATAGCCATCATAAAAGTTTGATCGCGGTAATATCCCGATCTAAAGTCACCTTCGCGGAATGCTTTCGCCATCGCTAATTGAGGGATTTCTTTTCCATCACCAAAAATACCAAACTTGGCTTTACCAGTTAGTACTTCGCGTCTCCCTAATAAACTGCATTCTCGACTTATACAGGCAATTTTATAATCGTTTAATACCTCGATTTTAAAATCTTCAAAAGTCATCGTTGCAGTTTCTGATTGCTTCATATTTTATTTCTTTAAATTGAAATCGTAACAAAAATATACAAAAATGATTGATTTACATAATACTTCATTAAAAATACAATTAAATTATCTTTAACGATATCTTAATATCAATACCGATAATTATTAAATCTTCATCCAATAAGTATATTTACTAAATAAAACCCAATTAAATTGTATTTATTAATCAATTTAATTGGGTGTTTAATCTAATTTGCTAATCTAAAAGAATCTTAGAAATTCGGAGATAAATTGTATTTTTTATAGAAATTATCCAATACTTCAATCACTTCATCTTCAGTATCTACAATTTTTATCAAATTTAAATCTTCAGGACTTACGTTTTTGTATTGCTCAATTAATACTGTTTTTATCCATTCCATAAGTCCTTCCCAAAAAGAGCGTCCAACTAATATAATTGGAAATTTCCCTATTTTTTTGGTCTGAATTAAAGTAATCGCTTCAAACATTTCGTCTAAAGTTCCAAACCCACCCGGCATAATTACAAAACCTTGAGAATATTTTACAAACATTACTTTTCTAACGAAGAAATAATCGAAATTCAAGTTTTTATCGCGATCAATATAAGGGTTGAAATGCTGTTCAAAAGGCAAATCGATATTTAATCCCACCGATGCACCGCCGCCTAAACTCGCACCTTTGTTACCCGCTTCCATAATTCCTGGGCCACCACCAGTAATAACACCATAGCCCGCTTTACCAATTTTGAAAGCTATTTTTTCTGCCAACAAATAAAACGGATCGTCTGTTTTGGTTCTTGCAGATCCAAATATAGTGACACAAGGCCCAATTCTACTCATACTTTCATACCCATTCACAAATTCCGCCATGATTTTGAAAATCGCCCACGAATCATTGGCACGAATTTCATTCCACGTCTTTTGCTTCAGTTTGTCCTGGATTACTTTGTCTTCATCATTATTAAAATCTTCTAATTTCATCTATATTTTTTTTGGAGCTATTCCCGCTGTTCACTTCAATCCACGCTAAAAGGCGCGGGATTTTCACTGCCATCGGGGCTAGGGATTTAGATATTATTATCGTTTATTATTTAAAAGTAAGAATTTTTCATAAAAAAATTCAGCCTACTAAAGTAACTCTTTTTTTAAAAATTGAGCAGTATAGCTTTTTTTATTTTTTATAATTTCCTCTGGAGTTCCTTTGGCAACGACTTCTCCGCCACCTTTTCCACCTTCGGGACCAATGTCAATAATGTAATCCGCCAATTTAATCACATCCATATTGTGTTCAATAATCAATATGGTATTTCCTTTATCAACTAATTTATTGATTACCTCCATTAATACTCTAATGTCTTCAAAATGAAGCCCTGTGGTAGGTTCGTCAAGTATGTAAAAAGTATTTCCGGTATCTTTTTTGGATAATTCTCCGGCCAATTTAATTCGCTGCGCTTCGCCGCCAGAAAGGGTTGTACTTTGTTGTCCAAGAGTTATATAACCCAAGCCAACATCTTGAATAGTTTTAATTTTTCGATAAATTTTTGGTATCATTTCAAAAAACGGAACTGCCTCATCAACAGTCATATTCAATACATCCGAAATTGATTTTCCTTTGTATCGAATCTCCAGTGTTTCTCTGTTAAATCTTTTTCCTTGACATGTTTCACATTCTACATAAACATCGGGTAAAAAGTTCATTTCAATTGTTCTAACTCCTGAACCTTCACAAGTTTCGCATCTTCCTCCAGCAACATTAAAACTAAATCTTCCCGCTTTATATCCGCGAATCATACTTTCAGAAGTCATTGTAAAGAGATTTCTAATTTCTGTAAAAACCTCCGTATAAGTCGCCGGATTTGATCTTGGCGTTCTTCCAATTGGACTCTGATCAATATCAATTACTTTGTCAATGTGTTCTAAACCTTCAATTTTCTTATATGGTTTTGGCTTTTTCACCCCATTAAAATAATACGCATTTAATATTGGATAAAGAGTCTCATTAATCAACGTCGATTTTCCACTTCCTGAAACCCCTGTTACGCAGGTAAGTTTTCCTAAAGGGATTTCTATGGAAACATTCTTCAAGTTATTTCCAGATGCACCGCTTAATTTTAAAGTTTTTCCATTCCCTGAACGCCTCTTTTTTGGTACCTCGATTTTCATTTCACCATTCAGGTACATCGCAGTTATTGTATGCTCCTTCAGGATTTCTGCAGGAGTGCCTTTACTGATTATTTGACCACCAAATTTTCCTGCTTTTGGTCCAATATCAATCACATAATCGGCACGCTCAATCATGTCTTTGTCGTGTTCAACCACTATAACAGAGTTTCCAATGTCTCGTAATTGTTCTAAGGAATGAATCAATTTATCGTTGTCTCTTTGGTGCAAACCGATACTTGGCTCGTCTAAAATATATAAAACACCTACCAGTTGCGAGCCAATTTGCGTTGCCAATCGGATGCGTTGCGCTTCTCCACCCGAAAGTGATTTTGAACTTCGACTTAAAGCCAAATAATCTAGTCCTACGTTCATTAAAAAATTCAATCGATCTTTAATCTCTTTAATTACCTCAGAGGCTATAAGTTTTTGTTTGTCAGATAAATGATCATCTAAATTATTAAACCAATTTGTTAAATCGGAAATATCCAAATCACTTAATTCAACGATGTTTTTATCGTTTATTTTGAAAAATAAAGATTCCTTTTTCAACCTTGAACCTTCACAAACGGGACATTTCACTTCAT
>CANHHG010000060.1 GCA_947460615.1 Bacteroidota bacterium | reverse complement strand
GTAGCCGTTGTTAACGCAATTGTTGGCTTCACCTCGAAAAAAGAATTTACTGCCAAAGACCGTAAAATTGCTTTGTTCGGATTAATAGGATCACATGTTCAATTATTAGCAGGATTACTCCTTTATTTCGTTTCTCCGCTTGGGTTAGCTGGTTTCAGTATGAAAGTCGCAGAAGCAAGATTAACGTCGCTAGAACACCCACTAATTAATGTGGTTGCCTTGGTTTTAATTACCATTGGTTGGTCTAAACATAAAAAGGCCGCTACAAGCGAATTAAAATTCAAATCTTTTGCTGTTTTTTATACGTTAGGGTTGCTTTTAATTTTAGCTAGAATCCCTTGGCATTTATGGTTTTAATAAACATTTAGACCATAGTCTATTTTTATATTTACCAACTATTTCAATCACCCATTTATGTTGAAACAAAAAAAAATAGTATTCTCGGCACTCTTATGTCTCTTTTTAGCACTATTTGGAACTCCAATTCAAGCTCAAAAAGGGAATAAAAAAGGAACGACCAAAGTTAAAGTAGACACTGTTAAATACAAATCTGTGGCTGTAGACACTATAAAGCCAGGGTTGAAATTAAAGGCATTCAAGACCAAAGCGCACGCTTCTTATTATGCCGATAAGTTTAACGGTAGAAAAACAGCTAGCGGATTTCGTTTTAATAACAATAAGTATACGGCAGCTCATAGAAAATTTCCATTTGGAACTAAATTAAAAGTAACCAATGAAGCCAATGGAAAATGGGTAATTGTAGAAGTTACCGACCGTGGACCCTTTTCTAAAGGGCGAGAACTTGATTTAACAAAACGCGCCTTTATGGATATTGCATCCAATAAAAATAGTGGCGTTATTATTGTAAAAATAGAAATTATAGTGGACTAATTACCAATTTTTAAAAGGGTTTTTACTTAAATAGGAGTTGTAATATTTTACGTTATTGGTCACTTCTTCCCCCAACCATTCTGGTTTTTCAAACGCTTCATCTTCCGATTGCAATTCAATTTCAGCTATAATAAGCCCTTCATTTTCTCCAAAAAATTCATCGATTTCATAAATATGATTACCTAGTTTTACTTCGAATCTAACTTTACGAATCACACCATTTTCACAAAGTTCGAGAAGCATTTTAGCTTCTGATACTGGAATTTCTTTTTCCCATTCAAAACGAGTCATTCCTGATTCATTTCCTTTGCCTTTAATAGTTAAAAAGCCTTGGTTTCCTTTAATACGCACTCTTACAGTTCGCTCCGTATCCGAGTTTAAATAGCCCTGAGCTATCTCATTTTTCGCAAATGCACGCTCTTTAAACTCCTCCGATTTTACTAAAAATTTGCGTTCTATTTCTATCATTTATTGTTTTTTGGAGCTATTCCAGCTTTCCGCTATATCCACACTAAAAAGTGTGGGATGTCGCTGCAATCTGGGCTAATTCATTTTTCAAATGTACCAATTCTTTTTTAAAAACTAATTTCTTTTTCATTGCAATAAACCCTGTTCTCGAACCAATTTTATTAAATTTGTAGCATGTCTGAAACACCTCCAATTCGAAAAATAATTCATGTCGATATGGACGCTTTTTATGCTTCTGTCGAGCAAATGGATCATCCCGATTTACGAGGTAAGCCAGTTGCTGTTGGAGGCAATGAAATCCGCGGCGTAGTTTCGGCGGCAAGTTATGAAGCGCGCAAATTTGGAGTTCGTAGCGCATTGAGTGGCGCATTAGCAAAAAAATATTGCCCCGATTTAATATTTGTTAAACCCCGATTTGATCGTTACAAAGAGATTTCTCAAAAAATCCGAAAAATATTTCACGACTACACCGATCTGGTCGAGCCGCTTTCTCTCGACGAAGCCTATCTTGATGTAACCCATAACAAAAAAGGAAATCCTAGCGCCTCACTTATTGCCGAAGAAATCCGATTGCGAATTCTCAACGAAGTCGGACTTACGGCATCGGCAGGAATATCGGTAAATAAATTTATCGCTAAAGTGGCAAGCGATGTCAACAAGCCCAACGGTCAAAAAACGGTTTCACCAGATGAGGTCATTCCATTTTTGGAGCAGTTACCCATTCGAAAATTTTACGGTGTAGGAAAAGTGACTGCCGAAAAAATGTATCAATTGGGTATTTTCACGGGCATAGATTTAAAAAGCAAACCTATAGAATTCTTAGAAAAGCACTTCGGGAAGTCAGGAACGTATTATTTCTATGTAGTTCGTGGCATTCACAACAGTGAGGTGAAACCCAATCGGATTACTAAATCGGTAGCTGCTGAACACACATTTGATGAAAATCTAACGTCTGAAATATTTATGCAAGAGCGATTAGAGAAAATCGCAGCCGAATTAGACCGCCGGTTAAAAAAGCAAAAAATTGCGGGGAAAACAGTTACCTTAAAAATAAAATACAGCGATTTTACCCAACAAACTAGAAGTAAAACGTTGCCCTATTTTATTGCTGACAAGTCTCTTTTGTTTGATACTGTAAAAGAACTATTATTCCAAGAACGCATGAAAGATTCCGTTCGTTTGTTGGGAATTTCATTAAGTAATTTGAATACCGAAATCAAGAAAACAATTGTAGTTCAATTGAAATTTGATTTTTAAAAAAACCAAGTGGCAACAAATATTGCTGTAATCACACAAATTACATCTACTAAAAGCATTGTACTTAAAGCATAACGTGTATTTTTGATATTTACAGAACCAAAGTAAACGGCAATCACATAAAACGTACTTTCGGCGCTACATTGGAAAATACTACTTAGTCTTCCTGTTAAGGAGTCGGCACCAAAAGTATTCATGGAATCAATTAAAAAACCACGTGATCCCGCAGAACTAAAAGGTCTTAGCAACGCAACTGGTAAAGCATCCGTGATTTCTTTGCTCACGCCCATATTCGAAAATCCAAAAGCAATCCATTCACTAATAATTTCAAATAATCCGCTGTTTCTGAATAATGAAATGGCAACTAACATTCCCAATACATATGGGAAAATAGTAACTCCTGTTTTCACACCATTATTAGCTCCAGTTACAAAAGCTTCAAAAACAGTGGTGTTGGCATCGGAAAATTTCTTTTCTTTATAAAATGAAAACACTAAGGTAAAGGCAATGATTATTATCAATATTAATGCAGATAAATTGGAAGTAAAATAATTTTTACCAATGATATCCAATTGGTTTACATACATCAATAATCCTACAATGGCAGCAATTAAGGTCATTAAAGCCACCACTAAAGAAGCGCTTTTAAAGTTGATTTTTTGTCTGATCCCCACAATTAAAAAAGCAGCAATGGTTCCAATGAACGAAGTGATAATGCATGGCAACATCACGTCGGCAGGGTTTGTAGCATGTGCAGCAGCACGATAACCAATTATTGAGGTCGCAATTAAGGTAAGCCCAGAAGCGTGCAAACACATGAACATAATTTGTGCGTCGCTAGCTTTGGCTTTATCAGGGTTTATTTCTTGTAAACTTTCCATTGCTTTCAAGCCAAAGGGCGTTGCAGCAGAATCCAATCCTAGGAAATTAGCTGCAAAATTCATGGTCATAAATGAAATAGAAGGGTGATTTTTAGGAACACTTGGAAACACTTTTACGAATATTGGACTTAGCAATTTCGCTAGTTTTTCTGAAGCTCCAGAAATAATTAAGAGTTCCATTAATCCGCAGAAAAAGGCTAAATAAGCCAGAAGTGGCAGGATTAAATCCAGTAAAGTGTTTTTACATGTTGGTAATAATCCATCTGATTTTTGAACCCCACTGAATATTTTTACGGTCTTCGCAGAATATACATAGGTCGTATCGGGATTAGAAGTGACATTATCGATTACAATCGTTTGATCCGGCGCCTTTTCGATCCTGTCTTTAATAAAAACGGGCACTTGGTTGAGGTATTTTTCAGAGATAATAATTGGATCGTCTTTTTTTCCATTGATCATGAAATCGAGCGTGTAACTGTTGCCAGAGAACAAGCTTATTAATACAAATGCAATTGACGATATAAATATTGCTAACCAAAATCTACTTAATACCATAACTTTTTTTTTGTAAATGTAATAAATCAAATATAAAATTAAACGTGAATGATCTCTTCCTCAATCAACAAATCTTCCCGGCGCAAACGCAAGAATATTTGTGCAACGGCAATCGTGTCTTTTTCGCAATAGGTTACAATTCTATCGATGTCTTTTTCTACATAATAAACATGCCCCACTTGACTTCCGTCGATGTCGCCTTTTGAGGAAGGAATTCCAAGCACTTTGCACATTAACTTTAATGAGGTGTAATGCTTGTAATCGCCAAATTTCCATAATTCTAATGTGTCCAAATGCGGAATTTCCCAAGGTTTTTTGCCAAATAAATTCAGTTTGTTAGGAAGGGCAATTTGGTTGATAATCATCCTTCTGGCAATAAACGGAATGTCGAATTCCTTTGCGTTATGACCACACAAAATATGCTGTGGTTTATTGAAATGATTGTTTAAGAGATTGATAAAATCGTGAAGGATTTTCTTTTCTTCTCCAAAAAAGGAAGTCACTCTAAAGTGTCGAATGTCTCCTTTAATAATAAAATAACCCACAGAAATACAGACAATTTTTCCAAATTCAGCCCAAATTCCTGCGCGATCATAAAAATCTTCTGGCGTATATTCTTCTTTTCGTTGGTAGTTTGTTTTATGTTCCCAAAGGGCTTTCATTTCCGTGTCCAATTCATTATAATCGGCAGCTTCTGGAACGGTTTCTATATCGAGAAAAAGAATGTTTTCGAGGTTTATTTTTTCTATCATTTGGCAAGCATTTTATAGGCTTCATCGATATAAATAAAGAAGTCTTCACTGTGAGGCGAATTTTTAGATTTTTTCACCCGATTTCCTAATCGCACAATGATTATTTCGTCTTCCGGAATTACGATTACATATTGCCCTAAATGACCTCGCATATAAAATATTTTCTTCCCTTTGTAGTCGCTCAACCACCAGGCATAACCATATTCTGGAGATTCTTTAAATCTTGGTGTAATTGATTTGGCTACAAATGCACTGTCTAATAATTGTTTGCCGTTCCATTTCCCATACTGTTTGTATAATTTCCCAAAACGGGCAAAGTCTCTGGCATTACTAGCCACACAGCAAAATGCTTTTACAATTCCGTCTTTTTTATCCGTTTGCCAAAGCGCATCGTTTTCAGCTCCCATGGGTTGCCAGAAGTTTTTGGAAACGTATTTTGGTAATTTTTCGCCCGTTGCTTTTTCAATTACCATGGCTAAAAGTTGGGTGTTACCACTAAGGTATTTGTATTTTTTTCCGGGTTCATCCACGCCTTTTAAGCCAAGTATTACATTGTTTAATTCATCAGAAAAATAGGCGCGAGTAGTAATTGAAAATGGGCTATAGTAGGATTCATCCCAGTTCAATCCAGAAGCCATGGAAGACAAATCACCAACAGTCATTGTGGCCGATTTTCCTTCTTTAAATTCAGGGAAGAAATCGGAAACTAATTGATCCAAACTTTTTATTTTACCTTCCATAATGGCTTTTCCAAGTGCTGCCGAAACAATGCTTTTGGCCATGGAGAAGGAATTGGATTTGGAGTTTTTTTCGAAACCGTCGTAGTAACTTTCGTGCCAAATACTGTCTTTTTTTATGATAAGATAAGCAACAGTTCCGACTTCTTTGTGGAGATTTTCTAATTCAGGAGTCGCTTTAACTTTATTGTAATCTTTATGAATTGCCCAGGGTTGAGCGATATTACTTTTAGAAATGGTGTCGTTATCAAACTCTTTGTAATCTTCTAAAAAAGCGGTTTGATGTCCTTTTAAATAGATTGTTCGAATTGCTTTTAATAAATAATCGACATTAAAAACATAGGCTAAAACAATTAATGAGGACAGACTAATTACGGTCCACAGCGCAATTTTTTTAAGTAATTTCATTGGGTGGTGAGTTTATTTGGTTTTTAAATTCTAATCATACGAATATACATAAAATCGTTGAGATATAATTTTAGGTAAATAAATAAAATCTAGGTTTTTTTGAATGATAAAACCCTAGCCCCGAGAGTAGCGGCATCCTGTTGTGGCGGGGTTCGCCGCAATAGATATAGCGGATGGCGGGAATAGCTGCAAAAACTATTTAATTCTGCTGTAAATATAGGCTTCCAATCCTTTTAATTCTTCGTCCGACATTTCTTTTGTAAGCGCTAAATTGGTTTTCATCATTTCGTATTGTGAAGGATCAATAATTGGTTTTGCTTCGTCTTTTAGAAAGGAAACTAGGTCGCCATTTTGTGCTTTGTAGCTTTTCGCAATTTCTTTTACGCTTGGTCCTACTAGCTTTTCATCAATTCTATGACAAGCCGCACAATTCCCTTTTCCTTCAAAAATAGATTTTCCAAGTTCCTCGGGTGTTTGTGAAACTTCGGTTGGATTGGGTTGCCCAAAAGTTTCTTCGCTTTCTTTTTTACAAGAAATAAGAACGAATAAACAAACTAATAAAACTAGTTTTTTCATTGTTATTGGTTTAATAGGATAGCCGCTTCTTTGGCAAAATAGGTAGAAATTAAACTGGCTCCTGCTCTTTTGATGCACATTAATTGTTCCATCATGATTTTGTCGTGATCGAGCCAACCTCTTTCCGCAGCAGCTTTTATCATGGCATATTCGCCCGAAACGTGGAAAACGGTCACTGGAACATTCACCGCATTTTTGACTTCGCGAACAATGTCTAAATAGGCAATTCCCGGTTTTACCATCACCATATCGGCACCTTCTTCGACATCCATGAGGGCTTCTTTGATGGCTTCAATGCGATTGGCATAATCCATTTGGTAGGTTTTTTTATCTTTTGGAATATCCGCATTATCAACAGGTGCGCTGTCTAAAGCATCGCGAAATGGCCCGTAAAATGCTGAAGCATATTTAGCGGAATAGCTCATAATCCCCACATTTTGAAATCCTGCCGCATCCAATCCTTGACGCAAACGCAACACGCGACCGTCCATCATATCACTTGGTGCCACGAAATCGGCTCCCGCTTGTGCGTGAGAAACGGCCATTTTTACTAAAGCTTCATTAGTAGCATCATTCTCAATATCGCCATTAGCAATAATTCCGTCATGACCATAAATGGAATACGGATCCAAAGCCACATCGGGCATAACAATCATTTCTGGGCAAGCCGCTTTAATGGCTTTGATGGCGCGTTGCATCAATCCGTTTGGGTTCCAAGCTTCTTTTCCGGTGTTGTCTTTTAGCGACTCATCGACTTTTACATAAATGTTTACAGCGCGAATTCCTAAAGCGAACAATTCTTTGACTTCTTCAACGGTTAAATCGATAGAACGACGAAAAATTCCAGGCATGGATGGAATTTCGGTTTTGTAATTTTCACCTTCAGCAATGAACATTGGAAACATAAAATCACTTGGACTTAAGGTTGTTTCGCGAACTAAACTTCTAATGGATTCGTTTATTCTTAAACGACGACCTCTTTGTAATGGGAACATATCTTTTAGCTTTTAGCTATCAGCAATTAGCTGTTAGCATTATTTAATTTTGTTATTAATCCGTTTAGCATTTTTTTACTTCTTCAACTCAGTTAACTGCTAATAGCCAATCTTTTGGATTCTCCAATATTTTAATTAATTTTTCTTCTTCACTTCCTTTTTCAGGATGATGGTCATAAACCCACTGAACGTGTGGCGGTAAACTCATCAAAATGCTTTCTATTCTACCGTTGGTTTTTAAACCAAAAAGGGTGCCTTTATCGTGTACCAAATTGAATTCGACATATCTTCCACGACGGATTTCTTGCCATGTTCTTTGTGCTGAAGTGTAAAGCAAATTCTTTCTTTTATCGACAATTGGAATGTAAGCCTCTAGAAAACTATTACCCACTTCGGTAACAAAATGGAACCAATCTTCCATCGAAATTGTATCGGTTGCTTTACAATAATCGAAAAATAATCCGCCAATTCCGCGGGCTTCATTGCGATGTGCGTTCCAGAAATAGGCGTCACATTGTTTTTTAAATTTTGGATAAAAATCAGGATTGTGTTTGTCGCAAGCGTTTTTACAGGTTTGATGAAAGTGTTTTGCATCTTCTTTAAATAGATAATAAGGCGTTAAATCTTGACCACCACCAAACCACGAATTGATCACATTTCCGTGATCATCATACATTTCGAAATAGCGCCAATTCGCGTGAACTGTTGGCACCATTGGACTTTTAGGATGAATTACCAAACTCAATCCGCAAGCAAAAAAATCAGCTTCGCCAACTCCAAACATTTTCTGCATGGCTTCCGGTAATTTTCCGTGTACCGCTGAAATATTCACACCGCCTTTTTCAAAAACAGCGCCATTTTCTATTACGCGAGTTCTTCCACCTCCACCTTCAGGTCGCTCCCAAATATCCTCACGGAATTTAGTTGCGCCATCAGCAGCTTCCAATCCTTTACAGATTTGATCTTGAAGGTTTTGTATGTAGTGGTAGAATTTATTTTTCATTTTTTAAAGCTTAAAGCTATCTGCTGACAGCTATTTTTCATACTCCTTCACCGCATCCACAAATGCTTTGGCGTGATCAACAGGGATATTTGGTAAAATACCGTGACCTAAATTAACTACGTATTTGTCTTTTCCGAATTCGTCTATCATTTGGTGAACCATTTTCTTGATAACTGGAATTGGCGAAAGCAAACGACTAGGGTCAAAATTTCCTTGTAAGGTGATGTTTCCGCCCGATAAATATCTTGCGTTTCTTGCAGAACACGTCCAATCTACACCCAAAGCTGAAGCCCTGCTTTTTCCCATTTCTCCCAAGGCAAACCAACAACCTTTTCCGAAAACAATAACGTGGGTTTCATCTGCCAAAGCTTCAACAATTTGGTTGATGTATTTCCAAGAAAATTCCTGATAATCCACTGGCGAAAGCATTCCACCCCAAGAGTCGAAAATTTGAACGGCGTCAACACCTGCTTTCACTTTTTCTTTTAAATATAAAATAGTAGTATCGGTAATTTTTTGCAATAAGACATGAGCCGCAACTGGATTGGAGAAACAAAACCCTTTGGCAGTATCAAAACTTTTTGATCCTTTTCCTTCCACGGCATAACAGAAAATCGTCCATGGCGAACCTGCAAAACCAATTAATGGGACTTCATCGTCCAACATTTCTTTGGTCAATTTAATAGCCTCCATAACGTAACCTAACGTTTCATGGATATTAGGAACAATCACTTTTTCGACATCTTGAATGGTACGAATTGGGTTTGGTAAAAATGGCCCAACGTTCTCTTTCATCAATACTTCAATTCCCATTGCTTGAGGAACAACCAAAATATCCGAGAATAAAATAGCTGCATCTGGAGCAATTCTATGTATGGGTTGAACGGTAATTTCAGCTGCTAATTCTGGAGTTTGGCAACGCGTGAAAAAATCATATTTGTCGCGCAACGCGATGAATTCTGGCAAGTACCTTCCCGCTTGACGCATCATCCAAACCGGAGGGCGTTCTACAGTTTCTCCTCGTAATGCTTTTAAAAATAGGTCGTTCTTTATCATTTATTTTGTTTTATGCTTAAGCTAAATGCTCTAAGCTAATTTTTATTTATTTAAATTCTGCAATTGCATCCTCAATCAATTCTTCAATGGAAGGTTGATTTGCAACTATTATATTTTTTATTGTATTTGGCAAAGCTGCTGCGGTAGTTTCACCAATGCAAAAACAGATTTCTTTTTTTAATTTATTTTCCATCAAATAACTTTCTACTCCCGAGGGACTAAAAAACAAAATCGCTTCAACAGTATCTTTTATTTTTTTTGGCGTCAAAGATGTTTCGTAAACCTGAATTTCATTGAACTTTATTTTCGCTTCTTTTAGCGCTTTTGGCAAGGTTTCTTTTCTCAAATTCCCACTGAAAAAGGTGTAGTTTTCATTGGCATAAATCAACGTGATGATTTCAGCTAAATCAGCCGCGTAATCAACGTATACGATAACATTAAATCCGTTTTCTTCTAGTAATGCCTTTGTTTTTATGCCAACGCAAAAAACATTTTTTGATTTTAATTCTTGGCATTTAGGATGAAGCAAAACACTTTGAGCCGCATTTTGACTCGTGAAAATTAAGTTAGAATTAATTTCTTGAAGCTCAAAATTCTGATTTTTTGTAGCGATAAAATCTTCTTCAATAACAGAAAAATAGTTGTTTTGTAAAGTTTCTCTTTGAGTTAGAGAAAGCATTTTCGTAGATAATATGGGCACTAAATTACTCATCCTTTTTCAGAGACTCTTTAATGTTATTCATCAGTTGTTCGCCACCACTGGCCAAAATTTCTTTAGCCAATTCAAATCCGATTTTCTTCCATTGTTCAATTGGAACTATCTTTTTAACCTCTATTTTTTGAGTACCATCAATAGAGAAAAGGGCGCCTTTAAACTCGATGGTGTCCTCGGTAAATTTTGCAATTGCTCCAATTGGCGCGGTACACCCACCTTCCAATGTTCGCAAAAACTGTCTTTCAATATAGGTGCAAATATCGGTTTCTAAATCATTTAATTCTGAAACTGCTTGCCAGCAAAATTCGTCTTTTGCCATTGCTAAAATCACCATTGCGCCTTGTGCAGGTGCCGGAATCATCCAGTCCAAGACTTCGTATTTTTCTGGTTTAAGTCCGATTCTCTCTAATCCCGCTGCTGCAAATATGGCTCCGTTCCAATCATTATCATTCAGTTTTTGCATTCTCAAATTCACGTTTCCACGTAAATCAACTACTTTATGATTGGGATATTTATGCAACCATTGAGCCTGACGACGCAAACTTCCAGAAGCAATTATGGCCTCTTGGGTTAGGAAATCTAAATTGGTTTTATAAAGCAAAAGGTCTTTTTCATTGGCTCTTTCTAAAACTGCCGCTTGAACTATCCCTTCAGGTAATGCGGTAGGAACGTCTTTCATGGAATGAACGGCAATATCAACTTGGCCATTGATCATTGCAACATCGAGGGTTTTTGTGAATATCCCCGTTATGCCTAATTCATATAATGGTTTGTTTAAAATAATATCTCCTGTAGATTTTACCGCAACAATTTCGGTTTTATAGCCTAAATCGTTTAATTTTTTTTCTACTGTGTGCGCTTGCCAAAGAGCTAATTCACTATCACGAGTTCCGATACGTATCACTTTTTGAGCCATTATTAAGTAGTTTTGAAATCTTTACTTTAAGATTTTAGGATAGTGTAATTTTATATTTTTCTTCTATTTCTGAAGTTTTTTTAATGGGTAATTGATGACCTATTTGGAAAACCTTTTCAATGAATTCGATGCTTTCATCAACAGAAGTATTTTCGTCTTTTAGGTGGCTAGCAAAATGATTGGTGATTTTTTGAATAATTCTAGCGCTAATTAATTCGGCTTGTTCTTCATCAAAATTAGGTAATTTCTTGCGTTGGTAAGTCAGTTCGTTTTCAACGATATCATTCAATTTTGCTTTTAATGCGTGAATAGTTGGAGCGTGTTTTCTACCATTCATCCAAATATTAAATTCCATCTTGAAATCTTCAATAATCGCTTCTGCAGCAGGAATATGTTGCTTTCTTCTTTCTAAAGTATCGTCGGTCATTTGTGATAAATGATCCATATGAATTAAAGTTACTCCTTCTAAATCGGTTACATTTTCATGAACGTTTTTCGGAATTGATAAATCTAGGATTAAGATGGGCTTTTTAAGATTTAAAATAGCTTTGTCGATTGTAGGATTTTGCGCGCCAGTTGCCACAACAACTACATCCGCTTTTTGAAGTTCCAAATGCAATTCGGCATAATCTTTAACGATTAAATTCAATTTACCAGCTAATTTCTCCGCTTTGTCTTTGGTTCTATTGATCAAAGTAATTTGTTCGTTTTTGGTATGTTTAACCAAATTCTCACAGGTATTTCTCCCTATTTTCCCTGTACCAAAAAGCAAGATGTTTTTGTTTCCAATATCTTCTACATTTTTGATGATATATTGTACCGATGCAAATGATACTGAAGTGGCACCAGAGCTAATTTCCGTATCAGTTTTAATTTTTTTGCTCGCTTGAATTACGGCATTGATTAACCGATCTAAATAGGTATTTATTAATCCTAATTTTCTAGATTCGGCAAAACTTAATTTTAGTTGGCTTATGATTTCAAAATCTCCAAGAATTTGACTGTCTAATCCTGTTCCTACTTGAAAAATATGGTTAATAGCTTCTTGTCCTTTGTATATAAAACCAAACTCTTGAAAGCCTTCCACCGTTCCTTGGCTGTGTTCGCATATAAGTTTTATCAGTTGGAATGGGTGTTCTGCAAAACCATAAACTTCAGTTCTATTACAAGTTGAAGTTACAATCAAACTCTCAATACCTTCTTGTTTTGCTTGCTTTAGCAGACGAGTTTTAGCGGTAGAATCCAAACTAAATTTTCCTCTGATTTCGGCATCCGCTTTTTTATAGCTTAAGCCTACAGAATAAAAATAGAGCGGTTTCGATGGATTGTTT
>CANHHG010000059.1 GCA_947460615.1 Bacteroidota bacterium | reverse complement strand
GAGATAAAAAAGTCTTTTCAAAATTAAACACATTAATAAATTATGAAAATTAATTACCTCCTTAATCTACTACTAATATTAGTTGGTCAAATTTCATTTTCTCAAGATTATTATTTGCATTGCGGTACCATAATAGATACAAAAAGCGGGAAGGAATTAAAAAATAAAACAATCGTTATTTCTAAAAATAAGATTGTAAAAATTGAAGAAGGTTTCATTACAAAGGCAAAGGAAGCTGACATCGAAATTAATCTTAAAAATAAGTACCTACTTCCAGGACTAATTGACTTACATGTTCATATTGAAGGCGATTACGATAGTCATAGTTACCTATCAAAATATGTAGATAATGAAGCTGATGTAGCATTCCAATCAGTACGCGCTGCAGAAACAACGTTACTTACTGGATTTACAACCGTACGCGATTTGGGAGGAACTGGAGTAAATATATCTTTACGAAATGCAATTAACAAAGGGGTAGTAAAAGGCCCAAGAATATATACGGCAGGAAAATCAATTGCCACAACAGGAGGCCACGCCGACCCAACTAACGGGAGCAACAGAAAACTGGTTGGCGATCCAGGACCTCATGAAGGAGTGATTAATTCACCTGAAGATGCAGTGAAAGCGGTTCGTGAACGCTACAAAGAAGGAGCAGATGTTATAAAAATAACAGCAACCGGCGGTGTGCTTAGCGTAGCAAAAAATAGCAAAAATCCACAGTTTACAATTGAGGAAATTAAAGCAATTGTCTCAACTGCTAAAGATTACAATATGCTTACAGCAGCTCATGCCCATGGGGACGAAGGTATTCAAAGAGCAATTCTAGGAGGAATTAAAACCATTGAGCATGGAACTTACATGAGTGAAGAATCTATGGATTTAATGAAAAAATACGACACCTACTTGGTTCCCACTTTAACAGCTGGAAAAGAAGTTGAAAAAAACGCAGAAATACGTGGTTTTTATCCTGAAATAGTGGTTCCTAAAGCACGAGAAATTGGACCTAAAATTCAAGCTACTTTTTCAAAAGCCTACAAAAAAGGGGTTAAAATAGCCTTTGGAACCGATGCCAGTGTTTTTCCTCACGGAAACAATGCTAAAGAATTTAGTTATATGGTTTTAGGTGGCATGCCCCCAATAGAAGCTATTCAAGCAGCAACAATTACGAATGCCTTTTTACTTGGAATTGACAATGAAGTGGGCCAAATAAAAGAGGGCTTTTTAGCCGATATAATTGCTGTAAATGAAAATCCATTGTTGAAAATCAACACACTAGAGAATGTTCCTTTTGTGATGAAAGATGGCGTGATTTACAAAAACTAATTTCATTTAAACCTATTAAAATAAGCAGCTGATGAAGCAATATTTAGACTTAGTAAAACACGTATTAGAAAACGGAACTCAAAAAGGAGATCGAACGGGAACAGGCACAAAGAGTGTTTTTGGTTATCAAATGCGTTTTGATTTAAGTGAAGGTTTTCCTATGGTTACTACCAAAAAATTACATCTTAAATCAATAATTTATGAGTTACTTTGGTTTTTAAAAGGAGAAACTAATATTGCCTATTTGAAGGAGAATGGCGTTAAAATTTGGGATGAATGGGCAAATGAAAATGGCGATTTAGGTCCTGTTTATGGCCACCAATGGCGCAATTGGAACAGCGAAGAAATAGATCAAATTTCAGAAATTATTGAGGCTCTAAAAACCAATCCAAATAGCAGAAGAATGCTAGTTTCAGCTTGGAATCCTAGTGTGCTCCCCGATACCACAAAATCATTTGCTGAAAATGTAGCTAATGGGAAAGTCGCTTTGCCTCCATGTCACGCTTTTTTTCAATTTTATGTTTCTGAGGGAAAATTATCTTGTCAATTGTATCAAAGAAGTGCCGATATCTTTTTAGGCGTGCCTTTTAATATTGCATCTTATGCCTTATTGACCATGATGATTGCTCAAGTTTGTGATTTAAAAGTGGGAGAATTTATTCACACTTTTGGAGACGCACACATTTACAACAATCATTTTGATCAAGTAGAACTCCAACTTTCTAGAGACACACGCCCGCTTCCAAAAATGATTATCAATCCTGAAATAAAAAATATCTTCGACTTCAAATTTGAAGATTTCACACTAGAAGGCTATGATCCACATCCAGGAATTCGAGGAGAAGTTGCGGTTTAAAAACCAAAATTTTTGATCATGATAAATTAAAATTTCTTTCAATAATTAAAATAAAATGAAAATACTAATTGCTGCTACCTCTTTAAATAATGCACTTGGGAAAGACAATAAAATTATTTGGCATTTGCCAGATGACTATAAGCGTTTTAAAGAACTTACTTCGGGGCACTATATAATTATGGGGAGAAAAACCTTCGAGAGTTTTCCAAAACCATTGCCAAATAGAACTCACGTGGTAATTACACGTCAAGAAAAATATAATCCTGAAGGCTGTATAGTAGTGAATAGTATTGAAGAAGCCTTTGCCGTTTGCCCAAAAAACGAAGATGCCTTTTTAATTGGTGGTGCTGAGATATACGAATTAGGACTTCCCTATATCGATAAAATTGAACTTACCTTGATAAATGAAAACTTTGAGGCTGATGCGTTTATGCCTAAAATTGATTTTTCAAAATGGGAATTGATTCAGGAAGAATTCCATGCTAAAGATGAAAAACACGCTCACGAATTTAGCTTTCAAACCTTCCTTAAAAGATAATTAAATACTTACCTTTGCCCAAAATTAATACTCCATGTCTAAGAATATTACCCCGTACAAAGATTCGGAATTAGGGAAAAAAGAACAAGTTGCACAAATGTTTGATACTATTTCTGGAAATTATGATGGCTTGAACCGTGTTATTTCTTTTGGAATTGACATCAAATGGCGTAAAAAAGTATTGAAATTGGTTTCTGATAAAAATCCGAAAATTGTATTAGATATTGCAACGGGAACAGGAGATTTAGCCATATTGATGACCAATACCAATGCTGAAAAAATTATAGGTTTGGATATTTCTGCAGGAATGTTGGAAGTAGGAAGAAATAAAATTAAAGCAAAAAATCTGTCTGATAAAATAGAAATGATTTTGGCCGATTCCGAAAACATGCCATTTGAAGATAATACTTTTGATGCAATTACGGTTGCTTTTGGAGTAAGAAATTTTGAGAATCTAGAAAAAGGGTTGGCAGAAATCCTTCGAGTTTTAAAACCCAACGGTATATTTGTAATTTTAGAAACCTCTGTTCCAGATAAAACTCCGTACAAGCAAGGATATACTTTTTATTCAAGAAACATACTTCCCTTAATTGGAAAATTATTCTCAAAAGACAATTCTGCATACCAATATTTATCTGAATCCGCCTCGGTTTTTCCTTATGGAGAAGTGCTAAACAATATTTTAAGAAAAATTGGGTTTATAGAAGTGAAAGCGATGCCTCAAACATTTGGTGTGGCAACCATTTATTCAGCTTCAAAAAAATAAATTGAATTAGGATCTTATAATGAAAAAAAGAATAATCGTATTATTTCTACTGTTTTCAAGCATTGGATTTTCCCAAACCAAAGGGATGTTCAGCTATGATCCGCTAGTGAACCTTGAAAACTTCGATAAATCTAAAGTATATTGGGGTTATTTTTTAGGATTTAATTCTTATGGTTTTAAAATTGACTACAAAAGTTTACAATATGAAGATGTTAAAGTTGAAAATACTACTGGATTCAATGTTGGTTTGGTGGGCGACTTAAGACTTCATGAATATATCAATTTACGCTTTGAACCGGGTTTATATTATACCCAAAGAAATTTAAGATTTCCCAATTTGATCAGAGAAATTGATGCCTACCGAGAAGTAAAATCGACTTATATCCATTTTCCATTATTACTGAAATTCTCTGCATTAAGAACTGGAAATGTTCGCCCCTATTTAACTGCAGGGGTTTCTAGAACTTTAAATTTAGGAAGTAATTCAAATTCTACTGACGACAATTTTCAGCAACGGTTTAGAGTAAAATCTTGGACCTCCAATTATGAATTGGGTTTTGGTGTTGACTTGTATTTTGAATACTTTAAATTTTCTCCATCAATACGAGGCGTTTTTGGATTAGAAGACGAATTGATTCGAGACAATGATCCTTTAAGTCCTTGGACTACCAATATTGAATCGATGAAAACTAGGGCGATTCTTATTAATTTTACTTTTCATTAAAAGAAAATTATCTTCTAAATTCACTTAAAATTATTGCTGTTGCAGCCGCCACATTTAAACTTTCTGTAAGCTGTAAGTCGCCAAAACGAGGAATTGTTATTCTCTTTTTAATGCTGTTTTCAATTTCTTGAGAAATTCCATTGGCTTCATTTCCCATTACTACAATGGCCTCTTTCGGTAGATTTTCTTTATAAACATTGGAGCCATCCATAAAAGTACCAAATATTGGCAATGCAGAATTTTGTAAATAGGATTTTAAATTTACATAACTCACATTGACTCTAGAAATGGAGCCCATGGTTGCCTGAACTACTTTTGGATTGTATAAATCGACCGTTTGTTCTGAACAAATTACTTGGGCAATTCCAAACCAATCACACAATCTTAAAATGGTACCTAAATTTCCAGGATCGCGAATATCATCTAAAGCTAAGATTAAACCTTTATCAAATATTGGCATTGAAGTAGGAATTTTAAAAACTGCTAAGCAATTATTTGGCGTTGTTAAAGCACTGATTTTCTTTAAATCAGATTCAGAAATTATAGATTTTAAATTAGGCTGAACAGCATCAAACAAAGGTTCAGTACAATACAAATGTTCTAATATAAAGTTGGATTTCAACAATTCCTGAATTACTTTTACACCTTCAGCAATGAATAATTGATTTGCAATTCTATTTTTTTTTAGATGCAAACTAGATATAAACTTTATTTGGTTTTTACTAACCATAGAAATAATGTACTTTTGAATTAAATATTTCACATCCTTTGAGAAACCAGACCACAAAAATATCATTATTTATTCTAATTGTAGTAATTATATCCTCTTGTAATTCTTTGCGAAGAGTTCCAAATGGAAAAATGCTACTTACAAAAAATGAAATTTTAGTTGATGGTAAAAAAGAAAGTAACGAAGACATAACTAATCAATTGTATCAAAAACCGAACAGTTCTTTACTTGGTTACCGTTTAAGATTAAATATTTTCAATTTGGCAAACCCAAATCCAGATTCTACTTATAAGGCTAAATTCATCAAAAATCCTGATACCTATTTTACGATGGCAAAATGGCTATCTAAAAAGCAAGTAGATCGATTGGGGAAATCCTTTTATTATTCGGGAGTACATAGTTTTCTTAAAAAAACAGGAGAACCACCCGTACTGTTAGATCAAAAAAGTACCGATCGATCTTTGTCAAGATTGCAATCCTATTATTTTGACAAAGGTTATTTTAATCTAAAAGGAAATTATAAAATTGATAGTCTTAGCAATAAAAAAGTCGCTATAAAATACAGCATCACCAAAGGGAACCCATTTGTATTGGATACAATTAAAGTAGCTATTAAAACCCCAATTTTAGATTCACTCTACAAAACTAATAAGGATTTGGCCTTTCTGAAATCGGGAAAACAATACAATAAAAACGATTTTGATGCGGAGAGAAATAGAATTACTTATCATTTCAGAAATAATGGTGCCTATTATTTTCAACAAAATTATATCAACTATTCTATAGATACTCTGAATTCTAACAGCAAAGCCAATATAGATCTTAATATTGAAAACCAAGCGATTAGAGTTGGTGATTCTACCAAAATAATGCCTTTTAAATTGTATAAAATCAGTGATGTAAATATATATACCGATAATTTAACAACCAAATCAAATGCTGCTGCATTAGATAGTGTTACCTATAATAATTTTAATTTATATAGCGCTTCAAAGCTGAAATTCAAACCAAAAGCCGTTACCGATGCTGTATTTATTTCTAAGGGTAGTACTTTTTCAGATATCAATACCACATTGACTTCTAGGTCATTAGGGGGACTTCGGGTTTTCAATTATCCATTAATTCAATATGTAGTTGATCCAAAAGATGAAAATTCGTTAATTACAAATATCTATTTATCACCTAGACCTAAATTAAGTTTTGGTTACAACTTTGACTTTACGCATTCGGCAATTCAAGATATCGGTATAACTGCAAGTACCGCTGTTTCAATTAGAAATATATTTCAAGGCGCGGAAACGTTAGAAATTTCTGCCAGAGGAAATATAGGTTCCTCAAAAGAAGTGGCAAAAATTAACAATAGCTTTTTTAATGTTTCTGAGTATGGTTTTGATATTAAACTTCATTTACCAAGGGTATTTTTTCCAATTAAAACGGAACGAATAATACCAAAAAGAATGTTGCCTTTTACCAGTCTTGCTGTGGGATATATCAAACAAGAGAATATTGGTTTGGACAAACAAAATTTTACAAGTTCCCTTAATTATAATTGGAACCCAAATGAGAATGTAAAAGCTCGCCTGGAGTTATTAAACATCCAATTTGTAAAAAATATAAATACAAGTAACTACTTTAATATTTACAAATCATCCTACTATGTTTTAAATTCTTTGGCACAAAATGCAAGTTATGCAGTAAATCCAAATTATTTTAATAGCAATCAAGAATTAATTATTGAAAGCGGCACCAATGGATTTACTAATGATGTTTTAGGGCCAAACCCCACAATAATTGCATCGTCAGAAGATTATAAAACCATACGAAGTATTGAAGAAAGAAGAAGTAGGTTAACCGAAAATGATTTAATAGTTTCTACAAGTTATAATTATTCTGAGAACACTAAAAAAGATCAAAACGATAACGATTTTATGATTTTCAGGGGAAAAATAGAATCTGCTGGAAACTTATTGTCGCTTCTTGCAAGAGCCTCAAAACAATTAGATAATCAAGAAAGTACGACCAAGTTTTTTGAAGTTGATTACTCTCAGTATTTCAAAGTAGAGGGTGAATTTATTAAATTATGGGATTTGCACAGAAAACGAATTTTGGCAATTCGTTCGTTCGCAGGAGTTGCAATTCCCTATGGAAATTCTAACAACATTCCTTTTTCTAGAAGTTATTTTGCAGGTGGAACCAATGACAATAGAGCTTGGCAATCCTATGGCCTAGGACCGGGTGCAAGCGGTGGTATAAATGACTTTAATGAAGCTAATTTAAAATTAGCCCTAAGCGCCGAACTTCGTTTCAATTTATTTGGTCAGTTAAATGGCGCCCTATTTATTGATGCTGGTAATATTTGGAATGTTCTAGACAATGTGGATGATGAAAAATATGTATTTAAGAATTTAAATTCATTAAAAAACAGTGCAATTGGTTCAGGGTTTGGGTTTAGATATGATTTTAATTTTTTCATAGTGAGAATGGATTTAGGATTTAAAACCTACAATCCATCTGAAGAAGAAGGAAGAAAATGGTTTAAAGATTATAATTTAGACAAATCTGTGATAAATATTGGAATTAATTATCCATTCTAATTTTATAAATTATTAATTTTGCGGACTAATAAATAATAAAACAACACATAAATGTCACACAACATCAAAGCTGGAGTTGCAACTGGCGATTCAGTCCAAGCAATTTTTAGCTATGCAAAAGAAAAAGGATTTGCCCTTCCTGCAATAAATGTAACCGGTTCAAGCACGATTAATGGTGTTTTAGAAACTGCAGCAAAATTAAACGCCCCCGTTATTATTCAGTTTTCAAATGGTGGATGCATTTTTAATGCTGGAAAAGGTTTGTCTAACGCAAATGAAAAAGCCGCTATTCTAGGTGGAATTGCTGGAGCAAAACACGTTCATACCTTAGCAGAAGCATACGGAGCAACTGTTATTCTTCATACTGATCACTGTGCAAAAAAATTATTACCTTGGATTGACGGTTTGTTGGACGCAAGTGAAGCTCATTTTGCAGAAACTGGAAAATCGCTTTACAGTTCGCATATGATCGATTTATCTGAGGAACCTATTGAAGAGAATATTGAAATTTGTAAAACTTATTTGGCTAGAATGAGCAAAATGGGGATGACATTAGAAATTGAACTTGGAATTACTGGTGGCGAAGAAGATGGCGTAGACAATTCTGATGTGGACAGTTCAAAATTATACACACAACCTTCAGAAGTAGCCTATGCCTATGAAGAATTAATGAAAGTGAGTCCACGTTTTACTATAGCAGCTTCTTTCGGAAATGTTCATGGGGTTTACAAACCAGGAAATGTAAAGTTGACTCCTAAAATCTTGAAAAATTCTCAAGATTATGTTCAAGAAAAATTTAATACTGAAAATAACCCAGTTGATTTTGTTTTTCATGGAGGATCAGGTTCTACATTGGAAGAAATTAGAGAAGCAATTGGATACGGTGTGGTGAAAATGAATTTAGACACTGATTTACAATTTGCTTTCACCGAAGGAATTCGTGATTATGTAGTAAATCATGTTGATTATTTAAAAACACAAATCGGTAACCCTGAGGGAGCTGATCAACCAAATAAGAAATATTACGATCCTAGAAAATGGATTCGTGAAGGAGAAATGACATTCAATGCGAGATTAGAAAAAGCTTTCGCAGATTTGAATAACGTAAACACGCTTTAATTGTGAGTTATGAATTATAACAATTCATAATTTAAAACTTAAAACTAAAATATTATGTCTTGGTTTAAAAGAACAGAAAAAGGAATTACCACACCCACAGAAGACAAGAAAGATGTTCCAAAAGGACTGTGGTATAAATCTCCAACAGGAAAAATCATCGATGCAGAAGAATTGGCTAGAAACCTTTGGGTAAGCCCTGAAGATGATTTTCATGTAAGAATTGGAAGTAAAGAATATTTCGAAATATTATTCGACAATAATGAATTTAAGGAATTAGATGCGAATATGACATCGAAAGATCCTTTGCATTTTGTGGATACAAAAAAATATTCTGAGCGATTGAAAGATGCTATGGAAAAAACCAAATTGAAAGATGCGGTTCGAACTGGTGTTGGTAAATCTAAAGGGAAAGATTTGGTTGTTTGCTGTATGGATTTTGCTTTTATTGGTGGTTCTATGGGAGCTGTTGTTGGAGAAAAAATTGCTCGTGGAATTGATCATTCAATCAAAAATAAAATTCCTTTTGTAATGATTTCAAAATCAGGAGGAGCAAGAATGATGGAAGCGGCTTATTCTTTAATGCAATTGGCAAAAACATCGGCAAAATTAGCTCAATTAGCCGAAGCAGGAATTCCTTACATTTCTTTATGTACCGATCCAACTACGGGAGGAACAACCGCTTCTTATGCCATGTTGGGTGATATCAATATTTCTGAACCTGGCGCTTTAATAGGATTTGCAGGACCAAGAGTCGTAAGAGATACTACAGGTAAAGATTTACCTGAAGGATTTCAAACAGCAGAGTTTTTATTGGAACATGGTTTCTTAGATTTTATTACACCCAGAAAAGAATTAAAAGACAAAAT
The DNA here is from genome assembly GCA_947460615.1 of Bacteroidota bacterium. Lineage (GTDB taxonomy): Bacteria > Bacteroidota > Bacteroidia > Flavobacteriales > Flavobacteriaceae > Flavobacterium. The sequence goes on along the minus strand of CANHHG010000059.1, from coordinate 3,052 downwards.
TAATTTATACATCGATTTGATTTTAAATCATGAGGTGAGATAAATTATCGATCATTAAAATAAAAAAACTCAAAGCTAAGCTTTGAGTTTTTTTATAGTATTTACATCCCTGTCCGAATGGCTTCTACAGGATCTAATTTAGAGGCGGAAATGGCGGGTAAAATTCCTGATATCAAACCTATTACCGCGGCCAATCCAGTTCCTAAAAGTACATTTCCAATTCCTAAAACAAATTCAAAATCCAAGACATTGGATAAAATAATTGAAATCAACCAAACTAAAATAAGACCGATTAAACCTCCAATTACAGATAAAATAACTGCTTCAAATAAAAATTGGAATAAGATAAAACGATTTTTTGCTCCTAACGATTTTTGAATTCCAATTAAATTGGTTCGTTCTTTTACTGAAACAAACATAATATTGGCAATTCCAAATCCACCAACCAATAAAGAGAATCCACTGATAATCCAACCTACAAGATTCATTTTAGAAATAATACCATCTAATAAATCCGTAAACCCAGACAATACATTGATGAAAAAATTATCAATCTCCCCTGTTTTCATTCCACGATAATTTCTCAATTTTTGAATTAATTCCGCTTTATAAGCTTCCATATCAATTCCTTTTTCCGGTTTAATTACAATTACTGGAGTCATAGAATCATTATTGTCACCATACAATCTTCTAAGGAAATTCACGGGTAAAAAAACTGAAGTGTCATCACTATCACCAAAAATTCCGGCGCCTTTTTTCTTCAAAACACCAACAACAGTGAATTTTTGACCGTACATTCTAATGTTTTTCCCAATAGGATCGGTACCTTCAAATAGCCCTTGAGCAACTTCATTCCCCAATACAACTAACGCTGCTCCCGAATTAGCCTCTGATTCATTATAAAATCGACCTTCTTGAAATTCTAGTCCTTGAATATCAATAAATTCATGCGAAACAGGGACTACATTTACATCACTTACAATATTCGCTTCATATTTTAAAGATTGTCTTGAGGTAAACATTTGGTAACACATTTCTTTGGTGTTGTTTACCGAAGATTTTAAATATTCGTATTCATCATATTTTACATTTGGAAACTGCTCTCTTTTCCATTGCGGAATTTCGGATGGCCCAAATGAAAAGCGCATCAAGTAAATCGTATTTTTATCTAAACTACTTAAATCTTTTTTGATTTTTCTATCCAAAGAGTCTACAGCAGCAAGAACCGCAATAATGGAAAAAATTCCAATTGTAACTCCTAATAATGAAAGTAACGTTCGCAATTTATTGTTTCGCAATGCATTCATGGCAAAACTGAAACTCTCTTTTAGCAATCGAAAATAAACAATCATGGCTTTAATTTAGTAGCGTAAAATTCATTATTATTTTATGAAAAACCTAATAAAATAACTATTTTTGCACTTTTAAATCTAACTACAACAATGAACACTACTAAGAAAATCCAATCTGCTTTAATTTCAGTTTTTTCAAAAGATGGTTTAGAACCTATTGTGAGAAAATTACACGAACAAAATGTTACTTTTTACTCCACTGGAGGAACTGAAGATTTTATTAAAAACCTTGGAATTCCTGTTGTTCCTGTTGAAGATGTAACTTCTTATCCTTCTATACTAGGAGGTCGAGTAAAAACATTACATCCAAAAATTTTTGGCGGTATTTTAAATCGTCAAGACAATGAAAGTGATGTGCAACAAATGCAAGAATTTGACATTCCACAGCTTGATTTAGTGATTGTAGATTTATATCCGTTTGAAAAAACAGTTGCTTCAGGCGCTTCAGAAGCAGACAGTATTGAGAAAATTGACATTGGAGGAATATCATTAATTCGTGCTGCAGCAAAAAACTTCAAAGACACCGTAATCGTAGCCTCGGTTAATGAATACAACTCGCTTTTAGATACAATTACCGCTCAAAATGGCACAACAACCTTAGAAGACAGAAAATTATTTGCGACTAAAGCATTTCATGTTTCTTCGAATTATGATACTGCTATTTTTAATTATTTCAACACCGATGAAACCTATTATAAGCAAAGTATTGCCAACGGGCAAATTCTAAGATACGGTGAAAACCCTCATCAAAAAGGGTATTTCTTTGGTGATTTTGACGCCATGTTCACCAAATTACATGGAAAAGAATTGTCTTATAATAATTTATTAGACGTAGATGCAGCAGTAAATTTGATTTTAGAATTTAAAAAAGAAGAACCTACATTTGCTATTTTAAAACATAACAATGCTTGCGGTTTAGCAACAAGAAAGTCGATGAAAGAAGCTTATCTAACGGCATTGGCTTGCGATCCAACTTCTGCTTTTGGTGGGGTTTTAATTGCCAATGGAAAAATTGATATTGCAACTGCAAATGAAATAAATTCGCTATTTTGTGAAGTGGTGATTGCTCCAAGTTATGACGAAGAAGCAATAACCATTTTAGAGCAAAAGAAGAATAGAATCATCCTCGTACAAAACGACGTTGAATTACCAAAAACACAAGTTAGAACTTGTTTAAACGGCCTTTTAGTTCAAGATAAAAATAATATTACCGATTCAAAATCGGATTTAAAAACAGTTACGAATACAGCACCTACTTCTCAAGAAATTGAAGATTTGATTTTTGCCTCAAAAATTTGCAAAAACACAAAATCAAATACAATTGTTTTTGCAAAAAATGGTACTTTAATCTCCTCTGGAACAGGGCAAACCTCAAGAGTAGATGCATTAAAACAAGCAATTGAAAAAGCGGATACTTTTGGTTTTGATTTAAAAGGAGCCGTAATGGCAAGTGATGCATTTTTTCCATTTCCTGATTGTGTAGAGATTGCAAATCATGCAGGAATCACAGCGGTTATTCAGCCAGGAGGTTCTATAAAAGATGAATTGAGCATCGATTATTGCAATGAAAATAAAATTGCAATGGTATTTACAGGAACACGTCATTTTAAACATTAATTTGTTTAACTTTGTAAATAATTTATTTTAAACCTAACTAAACCCTTAACTGACTTATGGGATTTTTTGATTTCATGACCGAG
>CANHHG010000058.1 GCA_947460615.1 Bacteroidota bacterium | reverse complement strand
ATGATAATGTAGAAGGATTAGCAGCAACAGCTCCAATAACAATTAATGGACTAGTTGTGGGTCAAGTAGCTGGAATTAAACTTCAACCGAATGGGGAAATTTTAGTACAACTTCAAATCAAAAATGATTTTCCATTTTCTAAATCTAGTATAGTAGCTATATATGAGCCTGGTCTTATTGCTGGTAAACAGCTCCAAATTATTCCGAATTTTAATGATAAAGTAGTTGCAGTTAGTGGAGACACTTTGACAAGTTCTGTAAAAAAAGGATTGACTGATTTAGTAAGTGATAAACTAGCACCTTTGCAGCAAAAAATTGAAAAAATGGTAGTAAACGCCGATTTGTTGTTAACTAACTTAAATGAAGTTTTAGATACTAAATCTAAAGAAAATTTAAAAAATAGTATTGCAAATTTGAGTGAAACTATTGAAGGATTTAATTCAGTTGTTAATAATGCCAATTCAATATTGTCTAACAATAAAGGTAACATAGATAAAACACTTGCCAACCTTAATAAAGTTTCCTCTGATTTTTCAAAAATTTCAGATTCTTTATCCAAAGCCAATATTACAAAAGTGGTTAAAGACCTTGAAAAAACGCTTTCCAACGTAGATAAAATCATGAGTGATGTTCAATCTGGGAAAGGTTCTTTGGGTAAAATGGCTAAAGACGACGCATTGTACAATAATTTAGAAAAAACTTCGAGAGAATTAGAATTGTTATTACAAGATTTAAGGTTAAATCCTACCCGATATATCAATGTGTCTTTATTTGGTAAGAAAAATAAACCCTATAAAACTCCAACCGACTCGATTAAAAACTCTAAAAACTAAATCTTTATGGGATTAGTAAATTTGTTATTTGCAATTATTTTAATTTTAGGTTTTGGATTTTTTACTATTAATATTAGAAAAATAATCAGAAACATAAATTTAGGACAAGAGGTAAGTCGTTCTGATAATCCTTCGTTAAGATGGAAAAATATGGCAATGATTGCTCTTGGTCAATCTAAAATGGTTAAAAGACCAATTGCTGGAATTCTTCATATTGTAGTTTATGTTGGTTTTATCATCATCAATATTGAATTACTTGAAATAATAATTGACGGTCTTTTTGGTACCCACAGGGTTTTTTCAGGCTTAGGATCTTTATATAATTTTCTTATAGGCTCTTTTGAAATATTGGCCTTACTAGTGTTAATTGCAGTGGTTATTTTCTTCATTAGAAGAAATATTATTAAGCTCAATCGATTTATTCATAATGATTTAAAAGGTTGGCCTAAAAGTGATGCGAATTACATTTTGTATTTTGAAATTGTATTAATGTCTCTTTTTTTATTAATGAATGCTGCCGATTTACATTTGCAAAATAGTGTTGCGGGAGGTTTTGGTCATTATATTCAAGCGGGGGCTTTTCCAATTTCACATTTCCTTTTGCCTATTTTCGAAGGACTTTCAATACATTCTGTTTTTTTACTAGAAAGAACTTTTTGGTGGCTTCACATTATAGGAATATTAGTATTCTTAAATTACCTCTATTTTTCTAAACACCTTCATATTCTATTGGCATTTCCTAATACTTATTTTGCCAATTTGAATCCTGCAGGGCAATTTGATAATTTAGAATCAGTAACTAAGGAAGTAAAACTAATGATGGATCCTAACGCCGATCCATTTGCTGCTGCTCCAATAGATGAAAGTGCAGTACCTTCAAAATTTGGCGCCAGTGATGTGCAAGATTTAAATTGGGTACAATTACTAAACGCTTATACTTGTACCGAATGTGGAAGATGTACTTCAGTTTGTCCCGCAAATCAAACAGGTAAAAAATTGTCTCCAAGAAAAATCATGATGGACACTAGAGATCGATTAGTTGAAGTAGGGAAAAATATCGATAATAACAAAGGTGTTTTTATTCCTGATAATGTAACCTTATTAAATAATTATATTTCAGCAGAAGAAATTTGGGCTTGTACTTCTTGTAATGCTTGCGTTGAAGAATGTCCGGTAAATATCAATCCATTATCTATAATAATGGACATGCGCAGGTATTTAGTCATGGAACAAAGTGCTGCTCCTATGCCTTTAAATAATATGATGAGTAATATTGAAAATAATGGGGCTCCATGGCAATACAACCAACAAGACCGATTGAATTGGAAAGAGGAATAATACAACAATTTAAATAACAACAACACAACAACAAAATGAGTTTAGAAGAATTAGACAAGAAATTAGTATCCGCTTCAGAAAATGGTCAAACTATAAGCCCGATATTAGCCGAAGGAGTTAAAAATTATCTAATAGATATTGATGGAACTATTTGCGATGATATTCCAAATGAAGAACCAGAAAGAATGTTAACCGCAGAACTTTACCCAGATGCACTAATTACTTTAAATAAATGGTACGATGAAGGTCATATCATTTGCTTTTTTACTTCAAGAACAGAAGAGCATAGAGGTTACACCGAAACTTGGTTAAAAAAACATGGGTTTAAATACCATGGAATGGTAATGGGAAAACCACGTGGAGGAAATTACCACTGGATTGATAATCACTTGGTTAAAGCTACTAGATACAGGGGGAAATTCACTGATTTAGTAGATAAAGAAGTTACCATTCAGGTTTTTGATGACGAACATCACGAATAAAATAATAATTGGTTTAGTTGTTACAATTAATAATTAGAATATGTCAGAAAATTTAGTAGTCCCTACAATGGCAGAAATGCTTGCCCAAGGAAAACAGCCCGAAGTATTATTTTGGATTGGTTGTTCAGGTAGTTTCGACGATAGAGCTAAGAAAATTACAAAAGCATTTGTTAAGATTTTAAATAGATCCAACGTTTCTTTTGCTGTTCTTGGAACTGAAGAAAGTTGTTCAGGTGATCCTGCTAAACGTGCTGGAAATGAATTTCTTTTTCAAATGCAAGCCATGATGAATATTGAAGTTCTAAATGCTTATGAAGCAAAGAAAATTGTAACGGCATGTCCGCATTGTTTTAATACCTTAAAAAATGAATATCCTGAATTAGGAGGAAAATACGAAGTCATTCATCACACTGAATTTTTGAAATCATTATTAAATGATGGTCGTTTAACCATCGAAGGAGGGCAATTTAATGGCAAGAAAATCACATTCCATGATCCGTGTTATTTAGGAAGAGCAAATTCTATTTATGAAGCACCTAGAGATTTAATAGCTAAATTGGATGCTGAATTAGTTGAAATGAAACGCTCAAAGGCGAATGGATTGTGCTGTGGTGCTGGTGGTGCCCAAATGTTTAAAGATGCTGAAGCTGGAAATAAAGAAGTCAATATCGAAAGAACCGAAGATGCGTTGAATACTAATCCTGATATAATTGCTACAGGTTGCCCATTTTGCAACACTATGTTAACTGACGGAATTAAGAATAAAGAAAAAGAAGGCGAAGTCAAAGTGATGGACATAGCCGAATTGATTGCTAACGCCCAAGACTTATAATTATATAACATGTATATTCCATTTGAAAATTTACCTGAAGAATCTAAAATTTGGATTTACCAATCCAATAGAAAATTTTCTGATGAAGAAATTGCTGAAATCGAAGAAGTTTTAAAAGATTTCGTTGAAAATTGGGCTGCTCATGGAACAGGACTTGAAGCTTCCTATCAATTGAAATACAATCGATTTATAATTCTAGCGGTTAATCAAGAGGTACAGATTGCCACTGGTTGCTCCATAGATTCTTCAGTTCGTTTTATTCAAGATTTGGAACAAAAATACAGTGTGGATTTATTAGATAAAATGAATGTTACTTTTAAACTAGGTGAACATGTAGCTCACAAAACCCTCATTGATTTTAAGAAAATGGCCAAAGACAAAGCCGTAACCGAAAATACAATAGTCTTTAATAATCTGATAAATAATATTGCTGAATATAATGAATCGTGGGAAGTTCCAGCGATGGATAGCTGGCACAGTCGCTTTTTTTAATAGAATTCAAATAAATGAAATCAACTCAAATCAATTATATTGTCGCTTTATTCTTAATAGTTTTTGTTTTTTCATGTTCTTCAACTAAACATTTAAATTCCAAAAATACTGTGGCTAATGATTTTGAATCAGAATTACATATTGACAGAAAACATACTAAAAATCCTTTTTTTGAAGAATCTGAAAAAGAAGAAAAATGGGTAGATAGTGTTTACAGTCAAATGACTTTCAAAGAAAAAGTAGGACAGCTTTTTATGGTTGCAGCCTATTCCAATAAGGACTCGATTCATGTAAATTCTATCGAAAAGTTAATTAAAGAGTCAAAAATTGGCGGATTGATATTCTTTCAAGGTGGTCCCGTTCGTCAAGCTAATTTATCTAACCGGTACCAATCTAAATCAAAATTGCCTTTATTCATTGGTATTGATGCTGAATGGGGATTAAGCATGCGATTAGATTCTACCTATAAATACCCATGGAACATGACTCTTGGGGCTATTCGTGATACTAAATTAATTGAAAAAGTAGGTTCTAAAATGGGTCAGGAAAGCAAAAGATTAGGAATTCATTTTAATTTTGCCCCAGTATTAGATATCAATACCAATCCAAAAAATCCAATTATTGGTTTCCGTTCTTTTGGTGAAAACAAGGAGAATGTAACGCAAAGTGCCTTAGCATTAATGAAAGGTTTTCAAAGTCAAGGAGTCTTTTCTACTGGAAAGCACTTTCCGGGTCATGGAGATACCGAAGCAGATTCGCATTTATCTTTGCCCAATGTATCTTTTTCAAAAGAGCGAATCAATGATGTTGAGTTTCATCCTTATAAAAAATTATTTCGCGAAGGATTGGCTTCAGTAATGGTAGCGCATTTAAGTGTTCCAAGCTTAGAGCCTAGAATCAATTACCCTACTTCTTTATCCTACAATGTAGTTACCAATATTTTACAAAACCAATTGGGATTTGAAGGATTGATTTTTACTGATGCCCTAAATATGAAGGGGGCAAGTAATTACAAGAAAGAAAATGGGGTTTCATTAACTCCTGGGGATATTGATTTGGAAGCTTTTTTAGCAGGAAATGACATTTTACTTTTTTCAGAAAATGTTCCTGCAGCCATTGATAAAATTAGTGCCGCTTACAATAGTGGGTTAATTTCTGAGTATAGATTGTCAAGATCGGTGAAGAAAATTCTTAGATATAAATATTTTGCTGGCCTTAATAATTATAAAGCGATTCCGACTGAAAATATTATTTCTGATTTATATCCAAGCTCTAATGATGCTTTGCAATATCAATTATATGAAAATGCAATTACTGTTCTGAAAAATAAAAATGCTATTTTACCAATAAAGTCGCTTGAAAAAAATAAAGTGGCCTATGTGAAGTTAGGTGATGATACGAATAGCAAATTTGTAAGTACATTAAAAAAATACACTGAAATTACGGAAGTTTCAAGTGATAACATTGATAGCTTAAATGTTCAATTAAGTAATTATAATATTGTAATTGTTGGCTTTCATAAATCTGATAAAGCATGGAAAAAGCAAGATTTTACAGAAACTGAATTACTTTGGTTACAAGAAATTGCAAAGAAAAACGAGGTCATTTTAGATGTTTTTACTAAACCCTATTCTTTATTACCAGTTGTGAATTTCGACGATATCGAATCAATTGTGGTTTCTTACCAAAATAGCGAAATAGCCCAAGAAGTATCAGCTGAATTACTATTTGGAGCCATTGAAGCTAAAGGCAAATTACCCGTTTCAATTGGCGAAAATTTTAAAGTAAACGATGGTTTGACCACCCAAAAATTAAACAGATTAGGATTTTCTACTCCAGAAAATGTGGGGATGAACCCTGGGATATTATCTAAAATTGATCTTTTAGCAAACAAAGCTATCGACAATAATATGACTCCAGGATTACAAATTTTGATCGCAAAAAAAGGAAAAGTTATTTACCAGAAATCCTTCGGTTTTCATACTTATGACAAACTAGAAAAAGTTGATAATTCTACCGTTTATGACATTGCCTCATTGACGAAAATTATTTCAACTTTACCAAATGTAATGCAATTATACGATCACAATAAAGTCAATCTAGATTCAAAATTGGGTGATATGCTACCTCTATTTAAAAATACGGACAAAGCGACTATTACCTTCAAAAAATTGCTAACTCATTATGCTGGTTTTCAATCTTGGATTCCATTTTATAAATCAACGTTAGATAGTTCAAAAATACCTTTAGCTAAATATTACTCTAAAACGGGTAACGATCAATTTTCAAAAAAAGTAGCTGATAGTTTATATATTAGAAATGATTATCATGATACGATAATGAAGCTAATTGTAGATAGTAAGTTGTCAATAAAAAAAGAATACAAATACAGTGATTTTACATTTATCATATTGAAAGAATATTTGGAGAAAATTACAGGTAAAAAATTAGATGAATTGAGTAATAAACATTTTTTCAGTTCACTAGGAATGAACAATACAATGTTTAATCCTTTAAACAAATTTAATAAAAGTCAAATTCCTCCAACAGAAATTGACAACTATTTCCGACACCAGCAAATTCAAGGTTATGTTCACGATATGGCTGCTGCTATGGAAGGTGGGGTAGCTGGTCATGCTGGCATTTTTTCAAATTCTATGGATGTAGCAAAAATGATGCAGCTGTATTTGCAAAAAGGAAATTATGGTGATGTTTCCTACTTTTCCTCAAAAACATTTGATGATTTTAATACTTGTCATTTTTGCAAAGAAGGAAATAGGAGAGGTCTTGGTTTTGATAAACCACAATTATCTGGTCCCGGACCAACTTGCGGTTGTGTTCCAATGATTAGCTTCGGGCATACTGGTTTTACTGGAACTATAGCATGGGCGGATCCTGAAAATGAAATTGTTTATGTGTTTTTATCTAATAGAACTTACCCTGAGAGTGCTGTAAATAAATTATCCAAAGAAAACATTCGGGAAGATATTCAAAAAGTAATTTATGAGGCCATCGTTAAATAATGTGTATTATTTAACGAAAGTTTAATTGATCTCAATTCAATTTTTGTTACTTTCGTTTTACTAAATTAAAACCATGAAAATAGCTATAGTTTGTTATCCTACATTTGGCGGAAGTGGTGTTGTTGCTACTGAATTAGGATTAGAGTTGGCAAGGCGTGGTCATGAAATTCATTTTATTACCTATAGTCAGCCAGTTCGATTAGAGCTATTAAACGCCAATGTTCATTACCATGAGGTAAACGTTCCAGAGTATCCTTTATTCCATTACCAGCCCTATGAATTAGCTTTGTCTAGTAAATTAGTAGACATGGTGAAACTTCATAAAATTGATTTATTACACGTGCATTATGCCATTCCACATGCTTATGCGGGTTATATGGCTAAACAAATGTTGAAATCTGAAGGAATAAAAATCCCTATGGTTACGACACTCCACGGAACAGATATTACATTAGTTGGAAATCATCCATTTTATAAAACGGCAGTTACTTTTAGTATCAATAAATCAGATGTAGTTACGTCAGTATCTCAAAATTTGAAAGACGAAACCTATTCGCTGTTTGATATTAAAAAAGACATTCATGTTATTCCAAATTTTATTGAATTAGATAAAATCAAAAATAAATCTAAGATTGCTACTAATCGTTCTCTTATGGCAAATGAAGAGGAGAAAATTATTACGCATATCAGTAATTTTAGAAAAGTCAAACGCATTCCAGATGTGATTGATATTTTTTATAAAATACAGCAAACTATTCCATCAAAGTTAATGATGGTAGGGGACGGACCTGAAAAAGAAGAAGCTGAAAATTTATGTTTTAAATTAGGAATTTCAGATAAGGTCATTTTTTTTGGCAATAGCAATGAAATAGATAAAATACTAAGTTTTACCGATTTGTTTTTATTGCCTTCTGAAACAGAAAGTTTTGGACTTGCAGCTTTGGAAGCAATGGCTTGGGGAGTTCCAGTGATTTCAAGTAATACTGGTGGATTGCCAGAAGTAAATTTTGATGGAATTTCTGGATATCTAAGTGTAGCTGGAAATACTCAAGAAATGGCTGAAAATGCCATAAAAATACTTAAAAACGAAACTACTTTATTAAAATTTAAAAATAACGCAACTACTATAGCGCAAAGGTTCGATATTAAGAATATTGTAAGTTTATACGAAAATTTATATAATGAGGTACTTAATAAATTTAAGTAATTATTTAGAATTGATATCGAATACTTAAAGCCAAATCCGTTCCAAATCCATTATCAAAATAATCATTTCCACCAATTTCAGGTCTTAAATCTAATGAGGCTTGTATCGGAAAGTCAAAATTGTATTCAATTCCGATATCACCTGCAGCATAAAAGAATGTTCCGCTATTACTATTATTGTTAGAATAAGTTCCTAATCCACCGCCAACACCAGCATACCAATTAAATCCGTGCTCCAAAGGCCAAACCCATTGGTATAGAGCGTTCGATTTCATTGCACTTACATTATTGTTATTTCTCCATCCCAAATTAAATTCCGCTCTATTTTCAGAACTAAATTTCATTTGATAGGAAATTTCAGTTCCAAATCCTCTATTTGATCCTAATCTTAAACCAATAGCATGATCGGAAATAACTTGAGCGAAGGAGGAATAAACTCCCATTAAAATTAAAGAACAAACCAATAGATTTTTCATGTAGATAAATTAGATTACAAAGTACAACGCAATATTGTAATTGCTATTGTATTTTGAATATTATTTTTTAATTACTAACCACATAAGTCTGTAAAAATTCTTCCTGGGTCTGATTTCCAGTCGTAGGTAATGGAAGTGTAATTCCGGTAGGAAGGGCATTTAATCGGTAGTTAATTGTTGTATTTGTGTATACATTTCCAATATTTTTTGAGTAATATTGATATGAGGTTACCACATCTTGAGCATCTAATATACTTACAACAACTGGAAAAGGAACTCCATTAACTGTTAAACTTGTTGTGATTCTAGCATTTAATACTGTTTTTATTTTTTTTACATCAGAGTAAACTTGTCCGTTAGAAGAAAAAGTGGGTAATGATTCAATATTAGTAGTTTTTAAAGTGTAATTAATAACTAACGGATAATTTCCAACGGTTTGATTTAAAACACCTGAAATAGTCCCTAATTCTTGATTGTTTGATGCATTTTCCTGAAAAATAACAAAATCACTAAGCGACAAATTAATTGGCAAAGCAGTACCAAAATTGAAACCAATAGTACCAGTCAATAATAATCGGTAACCATCAATTCGCAGGGCATTTTTATTCATTGAATTCGAAAAGAAACCGATTGGAGTAGTTCTAGTTTTAAATTTTTTATACACTTTAGTATTTATGGTGGTATCATTAGAAACATATAAAGAATCTGTTTGAGAAACAGCATTTGTTAAAACTCTATATTTCCAATAATTTCTGAGTGCTAATGGGAAATAATTTGTTTGCGATGATGTACCTGTATCTGAAATAGAATCGGATGAACAAGAAAAAAGCATTGTTAAAACTACAAAGGATAATAGAAATTTAATTTTCATAATAGTATTTTCAAATAATTTAATAAGCTAATGTATAAAAAAAATCTATAATTATTAAAAATTAATATTTTAGGTTTCAAATTATATAACTTATATTTGTTAAAAATCGGATAATTATGTCAGGGAATACAATTGGAAAACTCTTTAAATTAACCACTTTTGGTGAATCTCATGGTGAAGCTTTAGGAGGTATTATTGAAGGATGTCCCTCAGGAATTGAATTGGATTTTAATGCTATTTACAACGATCTTTCTCGAAGAAAACCCGGCCAATCAGCCATTGTGACTCAACGTAAAGAAGAGGACAATGTTCAATTTTTATCAGGAATTTTTGAAGGAAAGACTACAGGTACCTCGATAGGTTTTATAATTCCAAATACCAACCAAAAACCTAAGGATTATTCAGATATAAGCACTACTTATCGACCAAGTCATGCCGATTATGTTTATGAAAAAAAATATGGCTTTCGTGATTATAGAGGTGGTGGTCGAAGTTCAGCCCGTGAAACGGCAAGTAGAGTAGTAGCAGGTGCAATAGCAAAGCAGATTGTCCCTTCCATAAAAATAAATGCTTTTGTTTCTTCAGTTGGTGAAATTTATTTAAACAAGCCTTATCAAGATTTAGATTTTTCAAAAATTGAATCTAATCCGGTTCGTTGTCCAGATTCAGAAACAGCGACAAAAATGGAACAATTAATTCGCGATGTTAAAAAAGACGGAGATACCGTTGGAGGAACTATAACTTGTGTGTTGCAAAACGTACCCATTGGTCTTGGTGAACCTGTATTTGATAAATTGCACGCTGATTTAGGTAAAGCAATGTTATCAATCAACGCAGTAAAAGGTTTTGAATATGGTAGTGGTTTTTGTGGAGCACAAATGAAAGGGAGTGAACATAATGATTCATACAATTCAAACGGAACTACTAAAACAAATTTATCTGGAGGTATTCAGGGTGGGATTTCTAATGGAATGGATATTTATTTTAGAGTAGCATTTAAACCAGTAGCCACTTTAATTCAGAAACAAGAAGTATTAGACAATCAAGGAAATATCATTGAATTACAAGGAAAAGGAAGACACGACCCCTGTGTTCTTCCTCGTGCGGTGCCTATAGTAGAAGCAATGGCTGCCATTGTAATTGCCGATTTCTATTTGCTAAGTAAAATATATCAATAATTTATAAAATCAATTTAAACATACGTAAATGAACGAATCGTCAAAACAATCTCTAAAAAACAATTTAACTTTCCAAATTCTAATCGCAATGGTTTTGGGAGGAATTCTTGGGATTTTTATTCATAATAATCTTTCGGCTGAAGGAGCGAAAGAGTTCAGTGGTTACATAAAATTATTAGCAACTGTTTTTATTCGTTTGGTTCAAATGATAATTTCGCCATTGGTTTTTTCAACATTAGTGGTTGGAATAGCAAAATTAGGGGATATAAAAACTGTAGGAAGAATAGGCGGAAAAGCAATGGGTTGGTTTTTTACCGCCTCATTTGTATCCTTATTAATTGGAATGTTTTGGGTGAATGTTTTGACTCCTGGAGAAGGATTAAATTTATCAAATATCGATTTAAAAACTGCCAGTGAAGTCACGGAGAAAACACAAGTATTTTCGGCTCAAAATTTTATTGAACACATAATACCAAAAAGCATTGTTGAAGCAATGGCAGGAAATGAAATATTACAAATTGTAATTTTTTCAATTTTCTTTGGATTAGCAGCAGCTGCAATTGGAGACAATTCAAAACCTGTAGTAAATGCTTTAGATAAATTATCACACATTGTTTTAAAAATGGTGAATTATGTAATGAAATTTGCGCCTATCGGAGTTTTTGGAGCCATTGCTGGAGTATTTGCTATTAGAGATTTCGGGGATTTGTTGATGACCTATGCTAAATTCTTCGGTTCATTTATGGTAGGTATTACCACCCTTTGGATACTATTGGTAGTTGTTGGATATATTTTCTTAAAATCAAAAATGACTTTATTGTTAAAACGAATTATTAGCCCGATAGTCATTGCATTTAGTACTACCAGCTCTGAAGCTGTTTTTCCAAAATTAACCGAAGAGTTAGAACGTTTTGGCGTTAAAGATAGAATAGTTTCTTTTATGCTTCCTTTGGGATATTCATTTAATCTGGATGGCAGTATGATGTATATGACTTTTGCAAGTATTTTTATTGCTCAAGCTTATGGGATTGATTTAGATTTACCAACACAATTTACCATGCTCTTTGTGTTAATGCTTACTAGCAAAGGAATCGCAGGAGTTCCAAGAGCTAGTTTAGTAGTGGTAGCTGCAACTTGTGGTATGTTTAAAATTCCAATTGAAGGAATTGCTTTAATACTTCCAATTGATCATTTTTGCGATATGTTTAGAAGTGGAACTAATGTTTTAGGGAATGCTTTAGCTACTTCCGTTGTTGGTAAATGGGAAAAAGAAGAATAAAACTATTTTCAATTATTTTATTTTAGTTTTTTTTAATTACATTTGTTTATTCTTTAACTTTTAAACATTTTTATATGAAAAAACTTTTACTATTAGCTATTATTGTTTTATTTTCAAATACGATAAATGCACAGTTAACTTGTGCTACAGCAACAACCATTTCTGCAAACGGTACACTTGTTTGTCCTGCCTTAACTGGTACCTACCCTTCAACAGGGTCTTGTTGGACTACTGCAGGAGCTAATGCCATTTGGTATCAATTTGTACCTACTTCAAACGGACTAATAACTGTTGATTCAGGAATTTCTCCTAATGACCCTGCAACAGCAGATACACGTTTATCTATTCTAACTGGTACATGCGCTGCTTTAACATGTGTTGGTGGAAACGATGATATAAATGACCCAACTGATTTCAGATCAAAAGTAACAGATTTTAGAGTTACTTCCGGAACTACCTACTATATTGTTTGGGACAGCAGATGGGCATCAACTAGTTTTTCTTTTCAATTCACTTTTACACCTGCAACTTGTTTTTCACCAACAGGATTTACCTATACAACTGCACCAACACCAACAACAGCGGCAATTAGCTGGACTGCACCAACAGTTGGAACACCTGCTGGATACCAATTTCAGTATGGTTTAAGAGGTTTTACTCTTGGTTCTGGTACCATTTTAAATCCTACAATTACCTCTGTATCAATGGCTTCTTTAACACCTAGTTCAGTTTACAGCTTTTATGTAAGAACTTTTTGCGGAGGAACAGATTATAGTGTTTGGACAGGTCCTATCTCATTTAATACCGTATTCCAAGCAGTAACTCCTACATATTCTACTGATTTTGAAGATACATCTCTTGGAT
>CANHHG010000057.1 GCA_947460615.1 Bacteroidota bacterium | reverse complement strand
TTCAATATTGAAGAGGATTCCAAATTTTATTTATGATAAAATGTAAACAAACACATTAACCACTATACTAGTTAAATTGTAAATAACTTTGTGAAACAAAACAACTATGAAAATTGGACTTTATTTTGGTACCTTCAACCCCATTCATGTTGGGCACTTAATTATTGCCAATCACTTTGCGGAGCACACCGATTTAAATCAGGTTTGGATGGTGGTCACTCCTCACAATCCATTGAAAAATAAAGACACATTGCTAAAAGATTCCACTCGTTTAGAATTGATTTTTCTGGCTACAGAAGATTATCCAAAGATTAAACCCTGCGACATCGAATTCCAATTACCACAGCCCAATTATACAGTAAATACTTTAGCGCATTTACAAGAAAAATATCCTAAAAATGAGTTTTCATTAATTATGGGAGAAGACAATTTGAAGTCGTTTCACAAATGGAAAAACTACGAGGTGATTCTTAAAAATCATGCTATTTATGTTTATCCAAGAGTAGATGAGCATGGGCAAACAAATAATGATGGTGAAAAATACGGTTTCAAAAACCATCCTAAAGTTCACTTTATAGCCGCTCCAATTGTGGAAATTTCGGCTACCTTCATTAGAAATTCCATCAAAAACAAGAAGAATATTCAGCCGCTTTTACCTAATAAAGTTTGGGAATATATCGATCACAATAATTTGTATAGAAAGTAATCATCATTAATGTACCGCATTAGGGATGGTAGTGGAAATCCCACACTTTTTAGTGTGGATTGCAGCGTACAGCCCGACCGCACTGGAACGCTAGTGGAAGTGGGGAAATGCCCAAATAAAAATAGCGCTTAAAACCCTAATATTAATTTTGCGATAGAAAAATAGATAAGAATTCCGCAAATATCGTTACTTGTAGTGATAAACGGACCTGTTGCTAAAGCAGGATCGATATTAAATTTATTTAACAAAAGTGGAATAAATGTTCCTATTAATGAGGCTATTATTATTACAGAAATCAATGCCGTTGTAACAATGACTCCAATAATTACTTCAACATTTAGAAGGAAATGACTTCCTAAAAATAAAATAGTAGCTAAAATTATTCCGTTCAATAAACTCAAAGAAACCTCTTTTATTAATCTGTTAAATAAAGTGCCGCTTAAAGAATCGTTTGCCAGACCTTGCACAATAATTGCCGAAGATTGTACCCCAACATTTCCAGCCATAGCGGCAATTAATGGGGTGAAAAAGAATAAGTTTCCGTGTAACAACATTGCGCCTTCAAATAATCCCAGTACTTTCACAGAAATAAAACCCCCTAGAAGTGCTAGAACTAACCATGGTAATCGCGCTTTGGTATGCTCAAGAATGCTATCATCGGCTTCAATATCTTGAGAAATACCCGCAGCCAATTGGTAATCTTGATCGGCTTCTTCTTTAATTACATCTACGATATCATCGATGGTAATTCGACCTACCAAACGATCTAATTCGTCAATAACTGGGATGGCTTCCAGGTCATATTTTTGCATAATTCTGGCCACTTCAACGTCTTCAGTAGTGACTTTTACAAAATTTAATTTACGAATATAGACTTCGCTAATAGGAGTTTTAGCCGATGTTGTAAGCAAATCCTTTAAAGAAAGGCGACCCAATAATTTGTCCTGTTCATCAACAACATAAATGGAATGCACTCTGGAAATATTTTCGGCTTGGATTCGCATTTGTTTTATGCAGGTAAGGACGTTCCAATTTTCATTTACTTTCACGAGCTCTTTATGCATCAAACCACCTGCAGTATTTTCATCGTAACGCAATAAATCAACAATGTCTTTGGCGTGTTCAACATCTTGAAGTTCCGAGATTACTTCTTGTTTTTTACTTTGGGAAAGTTCGGCGATAATATCGGCAGCATCGTTGGTATCTAATTCATCCAGCTCTTCGGCGATTTCTTTTGGAGACAATCGGCTTAAGATATTTTCTCTTAAATCGTCATCTAACTCAAGGAGTATTTCGGCCGTTTTATCACTGTCTAAGACTTTGAAAATATAAGTAGCTTCGTTGAAATCTAGTTCGTCAAGAATTTCGGCAATATCAGCATGGTGCAAATCATTAAGTAGGGATTCCAGTTGGTGGTCGTCCTTACTTTTGATTAGTTCTTCTATTTGAACTATGAGCTCTTTACTGATTTTAAACTGCATCGGCTTCTATTTTTTGAGTGAGTTCAATGAATTGTTGCACGTTCAACTGCTCTGGACGAAGGTCAAAGATAGTTTCTTCTCGCAAATTATCCGACAAATTTAATGTTTTTAAACTATTGCGCAATGTTTTTCTACGTTGTTGAAAGGCAGTTTTTACTACGGTAAAAAATAATTTTTCGCCGCAAGGCAAACTAAAATCTTCTTTACGTCTTAATCTCAACACCCCCGATTTCACTTTTGGTGGTGGATTAAAAACATGCTCGTCAACGGTAAAAAGGTAATCTGCGTGATAAAAAGCTTGCACTAATACTGACAAAATCCCGTAGGCTTTAGTTCCTTTTTTCTCACATATTCTCTCGGCTACTTCCTTTTGAAACATTCCAGAAAATTCAGGAATTTGGTTTCTATATTCCAACATTCGAAATACAATTTGAGTAGAAATATTATAGGGAAAATTTCCAATAATTCCAAATTGTTTGCCTTCAAAAGTTTCGTTAATATCGTATTTCAAAAAGTCTTTAGAAATTATTTTACCTTTCAATTTTGAAAAGTTGTTTTCTAAATAGGTCACCGATTCAGTATCTATTTCTATAACGTAGGTTGTTATGGGTTTATCCAATAAATACTTGGTTAAAACTCCCATTCCAGGACCTATTTCTAGTACTTCTTCATAACCTTCAAAGTTCAAAGTAGCAGCAATTGCGGCAGCAATACTTTCATCAATTAAAAAATGCTGTCCTAGGTGTTTTTTTGCTTTTACTTTTTCCATAATTCAAGTTGTTGTTTGTTGTTTGTTGTTTGCCAACAACTAATGCTCCGAAATTAATTCTAATTCCGTTCTGAATGCCAACATTTTATCACCAAATAAAGCCGCTCCCTCTTCTCGCAATCGTGGTGCATCTTCTTCGTAATATCTTTGAAGCAGCTCTTTATTGTCAGTTGTATATTGGATGGAATAAGTAACTCCGCCCATTTCTTCCTCAATTAACACCTTCACCAATCTTGCTGAAGTGAATTTCCCGGTTGCCAAAACATCATTAATATGCTTTTCTTGCATCCAAGTCATCCATTGGTCATGAACACTTTCGTGAATATTTATTGTTACGTTGTAAATTATCATTTTTTAATGTTTAATCGTTATTTTGAATAACCGTTTAACCGAATCAACGATTAAACGAATAGCCTAAAAATTATTATAATTCTTTATTATCTCCCCGAAGTTCCCTATATTTTTTTCTAGCATCTATAAAATAAATACTGTCCTGATGATGAAAAACTAGTTTTTCATAATAGGACTTTGCCTTTTCAATATCAACTAATTTTTTAGAGTAAATCTCAGCAGTAAAAAATAAGGCTTCATCTATATAAATATCCTCAGGATGTTGGTCAATAATTTGTTGGTATTGGTTTAAAGCCAATAGATAATCGCCTAATTTTTCATGAATTTTTCCTAATCGATATATCGTAACACTTTCAATTTGTTGTCCTTTATATTTATTAAGAATTTCTTGAAATTGCAATAATGCTTCTTGTGGTTTATTTTGATAAATCAAATAATCGCCTCGAGCAAATTGTTTTAATGCCGTTTGTGTTGAATCGGCGATGGTATTGTCATTAATCAATAGAAAATATTCTAACGCATCATTGGCAATTAATTGAGAAGAAACCGATTTTAATTCTTTAAATTGTTTCAATGCCCAAACAAAATCTCCTTTAAAATAGCTTGTTTTTGCTGATTTCAAAGTAGCTTCGTGGCCAATTACATCATTTTTTAGATCTTCTTCTATCTGGGAATAATACAATGAGGCTTGATTGAATTTTTCTTCAAATAAAAAGATATCTGCCAATTCCATTTTTACCTCTGCCTTTTGATATTCGTCTAATGGAAGCTCCAAAGCAGTTTTCAAAATTGCTTTCCCTTGCGTAGGATTTTTCATTTGAAAAGTATCAAAATGCGCTTTCAATAGCTGTAATTTTAATGAATACGGAGAAACTCCATATTGACTTAATAAAGAAACTAGGTCCTTTTCAATTTCAGTAGGGTCTTTGACTTTAGGGTCATTTATTTTCATTTCAGTTAAAAAATAATGCGCCTGCATTTGTAGGTCATTATCTTTTGCGTTTTCTAAAATAAACGCAAGAATTTCTTTCGCAGTTTCATTTTCTTCTTCTTCAATTGAAATTTGAGCTAAATTTACTATGTTGGAGAGTGATTCGGGATTTCTTTTATAAATGGCTTTTTCTTGTATAAATGCTTTACCAAATTCTTTTTGTTGAACGTAGTACCAACTCAAATATTGATTCCAAAATACCTCTTGATTTTTTTGAATTCTTAGTAATAGTGCTTTACGAAGCGCCTCCTTAAAAGTTACATCGGCATTTTCATTCATAAATCGGGTAAATTGATTTTGAATTAAAATCAAATTTTGTGGATTATTGAACGACTCTTCTAAAAACTTTTCAATCATTTGATCGGTTTGTCCATTTTGCCCATAGAGAATGGCCATTTGAATATTAAAATTCATATTTGGGCTAATTTCAAGGGCAATTTGATAAGCTTGTAAAGCATAATCAATCAGTACTTTCTTTTCAAAAACAGCTGCAATCCCATAAACCTCTGAAGGATATTTTTTGATTTTATCCAATGCCTGTTCAAAGTATTTTTTGGCTTTACTTTCGTCTTTTTGTAATTGATAATTTGCACCTAATTCTACTAAAAGGGAACTTTGTTTGAATTTATTAAAACGCTCTAAAATAGCTTTCTCAGCTACTTCATATTGCTTAAGCTGATGATGACATTCAATTGTTTGCTGGAAATAGTAGGTGTTATTGGGCTGAGCATTAAAAAGCTCTTGGTAAGAAACGAGTGCTTTTTCAAATTCTCCTTTGTCAAAATAGTTTTGAGCTAATTGGTCGTTTTGCGAGAAACCAATTAGAGAATAAAAAAAAGAAAAAAGAAAAAGTATTTTTTTCATTTCAAAGTGTATTAAAAAAACAATGTACTAAAACAACCCATTTTGTGTCATATTAGTACATTATTTTCAATGATAAACTGATTTTAGTCGATCAAATCAAAACCTGTATATTTTCTCAAAACTTCCGGAATTACAATTCCTTCTGCCGTTTGATAATTTTCTAATATGCCAGCTAAAACTCTTGGCAATGCCAATGAACTCCCGTTTAAGGTATGTGCCAATTGGTTTTTACCGTCTTTATCTTTGAAACGTAATTTTAAACGATTGGCTTGAAAAGTTTCAAAATTAGAGACTGAAGAAATTTCTAACCAACGATCTTGAGCGGTTGAAAACACTTCAAAATCATAGGTTAAAGCAGAAGTAAATCCCATATCGCCACCGCAAAGACGTAAAATCCGGTAAGGTAATTTCAATTCTTGCAAAATCATTTTTACGTGTTCCACCATTCCTTCAAGTGCTTCATACGATTTGTCAGGGTGTTCAATTCTAACTATCTCCACTTTATCAAATTGATGCAAGCGATTCAATCCGCGAACGTGGGCTCCATAGGAACCAGCTTCTCTTCGAAAACAAGGAGTGTAACCCGTTGCTAAAACTGGCAATTCATTTTCATTCAAAATCACATCGCGAAATAAGTTGGTAACAGGAACTTCAGCAGTAGGAATTAAATATAAATTATCAGTTGCATCGTGGTACATTTGACCGTCTTTGTCAGGTAATTGCCCCGTTCCGTAAGCCGAAGCTTCATTTACAAGATGAGGTACTTGGTATTCTTTATATCCGGCATCCGTATTTTTATCTAAAAAATAAGTGATTAAAGCGCGTTGTAATTTGGCTCCTTTCCCTTTATAAACCGGAAATCCAGCTCCTGTAATTTTATTTCCTAATTCGAAATCTATGATGTCATATTTTTTCACTAGTTCCCAATGCGGTTGTGCACCATCATGTAAAACTGGAATGGCCCCTTCTTGAAAAACAGTTACATTCTCTTCTGGAGTTTTGCCTTCAGGAACTATATCTGATGGAAGGTTTGGAAGCGTGTATAATTTTTCTAATAATTCATTAGCCAAAGTATCTGCTTTTTCAGCCAATTCCTTGCTTTTTTCTTTTAAAAGAACGGTTTTCTCTTTTAATATTGCTGCTTTGGATTTTTCACCAGCTTTCATTAAATCACCTATATCTTTAGATAATTTATTAGATTCAGATAAAATGTTATCTAATTCTACTTGCGTAGAACGACGTTTTTCATCCAATTGAACCACTTCGGCAACTGTTGCTTTGGCATCGATATTTCTCTTAGCCAACGCTTTGATTACTTTTTCCTGATTTTCTCTAATAAATGCTATTTGTAACATATCGTAATTTTTATAAATCTAAAATTCATTTCCAGATTAAGTGGCAAATTTAATCATTTGTTTCTAATGTTGCTATTTAAAAATAAGACGAATTATATAATATTAAAACAAAAAAGGCTGCTCTATCGAACAGCCTTTTTATATTTTTAAGTGATCTTATCCTTTTAAACTTGCAGCTAAATACTCTCTGTTCATTTGAGCAATATAGTCTAGGGAAATTCCTTTTGGACATTCTACCTCACAAGCTCCAGTGTTGGTGCAATTACCAAAACCTTCCGCATCCATTTGAGAAACCATATTCATTACACGATCTGTAGCTTCCACTTTCCCTTGAGGTAATAATGCAAATTGAGAAACTTTTGCAGATACAAATAACATAGCAGAAGAGTTTTTACAAGTGGCCACACAAGCGCCACATCCAATACAAGTTGCAGCATCAAAAGCTCTATCAGCATCGGCTTTTGGGATTGGAATAGAATTCGCATCAATTGTATTTCCAGACGTATTTACCGATACGAATCCACCAGATTGTTGGATTTTATCAAAAGCACTTCTATCTACCACTAAATCTTTAATAACTGGAAAAGCTTTTGCTCTGAACGGTTCTATATATATAGTGTCGCCGTCTTTAAACTTACGCATGTGCAATTGACAAGTGGTTACTAACCGGTCTGGTCCATGAGCTTCTCCATTAATATATAAGGAGCACATTCCACAAATTCCTTCGCGACAATCGTGGTCAAAGGCTACAGTATCTTGTCCTTTTACAATTAATTGATCATTTAAAATGTCAAGCATTTCAAGAAATGACATGTCTGGTTCAATGTGATCAACTGTATAATCCACCATTTTACCGGCAGCTTTAGCGTTTTCTTGACGCCATATTTTCAAATTTAATTTCATATTATTTCGATTGAAGGTCTTAAAATCAAAAGCCATTAGACCTTTGGGCGTTAGACATTTGACAAATTATTATTTATAACTTCTTTGAACTAATTTCACGTTTTCAAATTTCAAATCTTCTTTGTGAAGAACTGCATCACTAGGATTTCCTTTGTATTCCCAGGCAGCTACATAAGCGAAGTTTTCGTCATCACGTTGCGCTTCTCCTTCTGGAGTTTGATATTCTTCACGGAAGTGACCTCCACAAGATTCGTTTCTGTGTAAAGCATCTTTTGCGAATAACTCGCCTAATTCTAGGAAATCGGCTACACGTAATGCTTTTGCTAATTCAGGATTAAAACTATCGGCAGTTCCAGGAATTTTCACCTCTTTATAGAACTCTTCTCTGATTTGTGCAATTTCAGCTTGGGCTTCTAATAACCCTTTTTCATTACGAGCCATTCCAACTTTATCCCACATTATTTTTCCTAATTTCTTATGGAAATAATCTGCTGGTTTAGAACCACCATTATTCATTAATCGATCAATTTGGGCAATCACATTTTTCTCCGCTTCCTCAAATTCTGGCAAATCTGTAGAAATAGTCCCCATTTTAATATCTGGTGCTAGATAATCCCCGATAGTATAAGGTAAAACGAAATAACCATCGGCAAGACCTTGCATCAATGCAGAAGCCCCTAATCTGTTGGCTCCGTGGTCTGAAAAGTTAGATTCTCCAATTGAAAAACAACCAGGGATTGTAGTTTGTAAGTTATAATCTACCCACGTTCCACCCATGGTATAATGAACTGCTGGATAAATCATCATTGGGGTAGTGTATGGATCTTCGTCAACGATTTTCTCATACATTTGAAATAAATTACCGTATTTATTAGCCACTACTTCCGTACCTAATTTGGTAACTGTAGCACTATCATTCTCATTTAAGTGTTTTAATCTCGCTTGATCCACTCCGTATCGTTGAATTGCTGCAGCAAAATCTAAGTAAACCGCTTCACCAGTTTTATTAACACCAAATCCGGCATCACATCTTTCTTTAGCAGCACGAGAAGCAATATCTCGAGGTACTAAATTTCCAAAAGCGGGGTAGCGTCTTTCTAAAAAATAATCTCTATCCGCTTCTGCAATTTGTGTAGGTTTTAATTTACCATCACGGATCGCTTTTGCATCCTCTAATTTTGCAGGAACCCATATACGACCATCATTACGTAAAGATTCCGACATTAAGGTCAATTTTGCTTGGTGGTCTCCCGAAACTGGAATACAGGTTGGGTGAATTTGCGTATAGCAAGGATTTGCAAAAAAAGCACCTCTTTTATGAATTTTCCATGCGGCTGTTACGTTACTTCCCATAGCATTTGTAGAAAGGAAAAATACATTTCCATATCCCCCAGAAGCAATTACTACGGCGTGAGCAGAATGTCTTTCAATTTTTCCTGAAACTAAATCGCGTGCTATAATTCCTCTTGCTTTTCCATCCACGATAACTAAATCTAGCATCTCATGACGGTTGTGCATTTTTATTTTACCACGACCTATTTGACGGTTCATTGCAGAATAGGCTCCTAATAATAATTGTTGTCCTGTTTGTCCTTTCGCATAAAATGTTCTAGAAACTAAAGTCCCTCCGAAAGAACGATTGTCTAACAAACCTCCATATTCACGAGCAAAAGGCACACCTTGAGCCACACATTGGTCAATAATATTGGTAGAAACTTCGGCTAAACGGTATACATTTGCCTCCCGGGCTCTATAATCTCCCCCTTTTACAGTATCGTAAAATAATCGAAAAGTGGAATCTCCGTCACCTTGATAATTCTTTGCAGCGTTTATTCCACCTTGAGCGGCAATTGAGTGTGCTCGACGAGGGGAATCTTGAAAACAAAATGCTTTTACATTATAACCTAATTCTGCTAAAGTAGCAGCAGCAGAACCACCGGCTAATCCAGTACCTACAACTATAACATCTAAATTACGCTTGTTTGCTGGGTTTACTAAATTAATATGATCTTTATAATTTGTCCATTTGTCCGAAATTGAACCTTCTGGTATTTTTGAATCTAATGCCATTATAAATTGAATTAAATTTGATTAAAATGATGGAATAAAGCAATTACAATAAACCCAAAAGGGACAACAATTGCAAATGCATATCCTAATTTATGAAGCGCTTTTGAATATTTATTATTAAATCCTACCGATTGGAAAGAGGAATTGAAACCGTGCCATAAGTGCATGGACAATAATACAAATGCTAAAGAATACAATCCTGTACGAACTGGACTTTCAAATTTATGGTTTAATTCTTCGTAGTATCTTGTTGGATTAATTTCGTTAACATTTACGTATTTGTAGGTAATTTCATGAACCCAAAAATCGTAAAAATGCAATCCTAAAAAGGCTAAAACTACTAATCCAGATACAATCATGTTTCTTGAAACCCAAGATGAATTGGCCGCTCCATTATAATTTGCATAAGAAACCGGTCTAGAACTTCTATTTTTTAATTCTAAAACCATTCCCATTACAAAGTGAAATACAACTCCCGCGACCAAAATTGGCTGCATAACAAATTGAATTATCGGATTATAACCCATAAAATGAGACATCATATTGAACACCTCTTCACTAAAAATAGAAGTAAAATTGATGAAAAAATGAAGTGATAAAAAGGAAATTAAAAAAAGTCCCGAAAGTGCCATTGCAACTTTCTTTGCAATTGAAGACTTTAGAAATGAGGAATTGGCCATGATAAAATCAATTTTTATTTTTAAATAATGCACAAAAATAATCATTAATAAAACATACTACAACCTTTTCGTAGTAATTTATAATGATTTTAAGGCGATTTTGACAATTGTTTAATTATTATTAAATCCGGTTAAAATAATTCAATGAAATTTTGAATAATATGCAAAAAATGAAATTTCATTTATTGCAATTAATACGTTTTGGTCACGTCTTCGTCTATTACTATAATAAAATTGGCTTTGCCTAAATATTCGGTTTCTAACCTGGAGATATCGGCTTGCGAAACAGTGGCAATGGTTACAATTTTAATATTTGGATTTTGCTGTTTTAAATACCAATTAATCCCTTCAAAGTTATCGCTGTGATAAGAACCGTTGTAATGAATAAATAAAGAATTTTCTTTACGGTTTTTAGTAATAAAATAGGCCATTGTCGCGTCTTTGGAGGCTTGAGCTTTAGGCAAATTCTCTCCGCCGTGACCTCCCATTTCTTGGACCATTTTACTGTAACCTGGCAAGGCGGCATCGTACTTAAAAGGCAAAGGCGCTACCCAAGATTTCTCCTCTTGAGATAGTTTATCTAGTGCCTCAAACCCATTTTTAAATACTAAATTTGCGAATCTTCTAGGGATATTGGTAGCAATAAAATCAATCTTTAATTCTTTAGCATAATCAACCAGTGGTTTATAATCCGTTTTATAGTTTGGCCAAAGTCGTGCCGTGCTATCTAATTTTTTCTGAGTAATTTCACCCTTTAAATATTGGTTTACTTGATTTTGATTGTCGGATTCCAACATTTCTGCACCTATCACTAGCTTTCTTTTGTCAGATAAATCTTTCAAAATTTCTAATTCCAGCCAATGCACCACTGAATTATCATGGAATTCTCCGAACAAAAGCACGTCAGTTTTTTGGGAACTTTTTATAATGTCTTTATAGCTTGCTTTTTTACCATTATTATTAAATATCTTATAGGACTGTTTATTTTGAGCAGTTGAATAAAGAAAAAAACTAGCCATCAAAAGAACGAAAATTGACCTCATAAAAAACAGTTGTTAAATTATTATTTCTGCTAAATTAAATAAAATTGTTCAGGATTGATTGTTAAATTATTAAATTCCTATTAGAACTTCCTGTTTGTTTTAAATATCGTAAAAATGAATAAATATGTCATTTTTAAGTGAAAAATACTATTAAACATCAACGTCACTTTGTAATTTTACAAAAAATAGAAAAATAATGAATTTCGGAATAGACGCTATTGCTTTTGATGTTGCAAAAATACACTTGCCAATTAATACGCTTGCAAATAACAGAAATATTGATCCTGAAAAACTGGAAAAAGGATTGGGCCTCTTGAAAATGACTTTACCAGATGCCCATCAAGATGCAGTAGTTTTCGGTGCCAATGCGTTGACTAAATTGATTATCGATAATCAGATTAATTTAGAAGACATCTCGCGAATTTATGTTGGAACGGAAAGCGCAATCGACAGTTCAAAACCTATCGCTTCGTTTTTAGTTTCGCTAATGGAGCAAAAATTTGGCAAAAATCGCTTGGCAGAATGTGACGTAGTAGATTTTACATTTGCTTGTATTGGAGGTGTTGATGCTATGCAAAATTGTATTGATTTTGTAAAATTAAATCCCACTAAAAAAGCAATTGTGGTTACTACTGATATTGCAAAATACGATTTAAATTCTACCGGAGAATATACTCAAGGTGCTGGAGCTGTGGCTATACTAATCTCTCAAAATCCAAGAATAATTGCATTTGAGAATAATTGGGCAACAAGTACAAAAGGGGTTTTTGATTTTTTCAAGCCTTATCGATCAATTACAAAAGAAGCAATTACAGGGAATTCAAATAATGAAAACTGGTTTGATAATTTAGAAGCGGAAATTGAAATCCACAAAGACCAACCGGTTTTTGAAGGGCAATACTCCAATCAATGTTACATGGATAGGACTCGAAATGCTTACTTTTCCTTTAAAAAAGCAAGCGGTTCAGAAAATTCTGTATATGAATCATGGAAAAGTATAATTATGCACCTTCCATATTCTTTTCAAGGAAGAAGAATGTTGTCAGAAATTTATTGTTTGGATCATGAAAACAAAATTATCAGCGGAAATGAAGACGCTTCAGAATACCAAAACAAACTTAAAGAAATCGGTAAATCGGAAGAATACCGAAACTTCGTAAACGAAAAATTACAACCTGCAGAAATTGCCTCTTCCTTAATTGGCAATTTATATACTGGATCTATTTTTATGGGATTTCTATCGACATTGGCTCATTTTTATGAAAAAAATATAGAATTATCGAATCATAAATTTGGCTTTCTAGCCTACGGCAGTGGATCGAAATCTAAGGTATTTGAAGGGACTATTCAACCCAATTGGGCACAAGCAATTTCAAATGTGAATTTATTTCAAACATTGGAAAAAAGTCATGAAATTGGTTTTGAAACCTATGAAAAATTACACAAAAAGGAGCAAAAATCCAGTATTCAATCACCAAAGAGTGAGTGGATATTAGATAAAATAGAAAATGAAAATCCTAACTTAATAGGTGCTAGATATTACAAATGGATTGATTAGATTTGTAATCTAATTTATTGCATTATGAAATACCATCAAATTAACAGTAATTTATTTGTAAAAAATCGTTCGAAATTTACGGCTCAGATGAAGCCTAAAAGTGTGGCGGTTTTT
>CANHHG010000056.1 GCA_947460615.1 Bacteroidota bacterium | reverse complement strand
TATGTATCGACTCCACAAGCATTGACTTCTGGTGCTAACATTACTTGGAATCCTGCAATTGGATCCAATGCATCGGTAACTTTAAATCAAAATAGTACTTTAAGTTTTTCAACTACACCAACTGCAGGTACATACGGAACCTTAGTGGTTACGCAAGATGCTACTGGAGGAAGAACATTGACATTGCCTTCAACTGCAAATAAAGTATTAGGATCTTCGTCAACCACTACTGTTAGTTTATCATCTGCTGCAAATGCGCAAGATATATTAAACTTCTATTATGACGGTACCAATTGTTATTGGAATATAGGTCAAGGATATGGTGTTGCAGCTACCGTAGCACGAACAAGTCTAGCTTCAGAAGTTACGGGTACTTTGCCAGTGGCAAATGGAGGAACGGGATTAACTAGTATTACATCTGGTCAAATTCCATTTGGTAATGGCACTAGTGCTATCGCTTCAAGTTCAAATTTAACCTGGGATAATTCTACAGGTAGTTTAGGTGTAGGAACAAATACGCCTGGAAACGGTTTTAATACAAAACTTGATGTAGTGGGTAATGCATCATTTAGAACTAATGGGACAAATAGTGGTTTAAAATTTGATGGATACTCGCCCTCAGGTAGTTTAGAGGTTTCCCGTATATATACGGATGCAACTAGTGGAACACCAAGTGATTTTGTTTTGGGAACCTATCCAAATGGTCATTTAAATCAACTCTATTTGAAACAGTCAAATGGTTTTGTAGGTATAAAAACTTCAAATCCAACAACTGCTTTAGAAGTAAATGGAACTGTAACTGCAAGTTCATTTGTAAAATCAGGTGGAACTTCTTCTCAATTTTTGAAAGCGGATGGATCTGTCGATACAAATACTTATTTGACTTCAGCTCCAGCGGCATCATTAATAGCTCAAACCACAGAGGCATTTGGTATTACATTGTCAAGTTCATATTCAGGTTATATAATTTATTCTCAACATGCAGGAAATCCGTTTTTCCCAGAAAATTTACCTGATGGTTTTCAATGTACAATAGTTAATTATTCTAATTTCACTTTTGGTTCTAATACTTTGTCAACAGCAAGGTTTTATACAGCAGCTGGAGGCAATTCAGGAGCAACAACTTTCACATTAGCACCTGGTGGAACAGCAATAGTAAATGTTGTAACTATTAATGGTCAAAAAAGATATTATATTAAAAATTAATTAAAAAAATATTATTTTAAATTTTACAAAGCCCTAGGTATTACCTAGGGTTTTTTTATGTCTTTTTTTATAATTTATTTCAATTATCTCAGCATTTTAACTTATTTTAGTAACTTTATCAAAATTTTTTAAAGATGAAAAATTATTTACTATTTATAATATTGTTACTTGCAACATTTACTTCTCCTGCTCAGCAAGGTTTTTTTCGTGGGACTAATAATTATGTTGCCCCAGTATCAGCAACATCTCAAGCCAATGCATTGAATTTTAGTAGTAGTTTGCAAAATTATGCTACTTTACCTGCAGCAACCTATTTTTCAGGTGATTTTACTATTGAATGTTGGGTTAAACCAACTTCCCATACCAACTGGAGTAGAATTATTGATTTTGGTAATGGAGCTGGTAATAATAATGTACTATTTGCAAGTTCTTATGGTACCTCAGGTAAACCTGGTTTTTATGTAGGTGGAGCTCAATATTCTGCTAATGATCAGATTCCTTTAAATCAATGGACCCATTTAGCAGCAACTTTATCAGGAAATACTGCTACAATCTATATTAATGGTGTTGCGTCTGGAACTGCTAATTTCCCTGTCCCAGCTAATGTAGTAAGGAACAGTAATTTTATTGGACGTAGTAATTGGGGATGGGGTGACCCGGCTCCTTCAGCTAGTATAGATGAATTAAGAATTTGGAGTGTGGCAAAAACTGGCGCTCAAATTCAAGCCTCCATGAATAATGAATTAGCTGGTAATGAAAGTGGCCTAGTAGCTTATTTTAAATTCAATGAAGGCGCTGCTTGCGGAAATAATACCGCTATTACTACTTTATTAAATAGTGCTACTTCTTCAGGTACAGCATATAATGCCACCTTATCCGGGTTTACATTAAATGGGTCTTGTATTTCTAATTTTGTAACTGGAAAAGTCGAAAGTTCTATTGTTTCAAATGGATTGGTATTAAATTTAGATGCTGCAAATTCTTCCAGTTATCCTGGTAGTGGTACTACTTGGACTGACTTATCTGGGAATGGAAATAATGGGACTTTAGTAAACGGGCCGACTTATAATTCCTCTAATGGGGGTAATTTAGTGTTTAATGGTTCTAATGCTTATGTAGATGTTACACTGACAAAAACGGCATCATGTACTTTCTCCACTTGGGCAAAAACTACGGTTTCCAACCCAAATGGAATGTTGTTTAATGCTGGAAATGATGGTTCAGGACCTGATTTATTTTTCAGTGGCGGTTTTATTTGTTGGAATATTTGGGATACCTACGCTAATCGTTTGGGTAATTTACCTGCTAACTTTGCAAATGGAAATTGGCACAACTATGTGGTTGTTAATGATGCGGTTTCAAATACAACTAAATTGTACTATGACGGTGTACTTTATGGAACTGCCGCATACAGATCTGCTGCCAATACTAATAAATTATATATTGGAGGAACAACAAATAGTTATATGTGGAATGGTTCGATTGCAAATTTTCAAGTTTACAATAGATCATTGAATTTGTCAGAAGTACAACAAAATTTTAATAATTTAAGATCTCGCTTTGGTCTGTAAAAAATATACCAATGAAAAAATATCTTTTACTTTCGTTTCTATTATCAGTATTTGTTGCTAAAGCACAACATGCTTTTTTTCGTGGGACTAATAATTATGTTGCACCTGTAGCAGCTACACCCACTACGAGTAATGGCTTAGATTTCGATGGAATTAATGATTATGTTTCAGTAAATTCCGCTTCAGGATTAAATATCACTTCTAACATAAGTCTTTCGGCTTGGGTCTTTCGGAATTCATCTGGAAAGTATGATTGCATTATTGGTAAGGATAATTATGCAAGTAATAATGGGTACTCACTTTGGATTTATAATGACGATAAATTAACCTTAAGGTTTGGCAATTCAAGGATCTATAAAAGTATTGCTTCAATTCCAAGTGGAGTTTGGGTTCATTTAGCAGGTACTTTTGATGGAACAAATGCAAGGCTATATATTAATGGAAGCTTAGATTCGTCTTATCCTGCCTCATCACCATCTTCAAATAATGGCTTGTTGTATTTAGGAACTCCTCAAGATGCTATAGGAAATGTCTCTTATAACTTTTCAGGGGTTTTAGACGATATACGGATTTGGAATATTACTTTATCACAGTCAGATATTCAAACATCAATGAATTCAGAATTGGCTGGAACAGAAACAGGATTAGTAGCATATTATCCCTTTAATCAAGGAATAGCAGCAGGAAATAATACTGCAATAAATAATGTAATTGACAAAACACCGAATGCACTAAACGGAGTCTTAAACAATTTTGCAAGAACAGGAACAACCAGTAATTTTGTAGTAGGAAAAGTGGTAAATCTGATTACAGTCCCAAGAGTTATTTCAAATGGATTACAATTGCATTATGATGCAAGTAATCCAACTAGTTATCCAGGAACGGGTTCTACTTGGTATGATTTAAGTGGAAATAACCGCAATGGAACATTGGTCAATAATTCTGGTTTTAATGGTGCTGTTGCTGGTGGAGTATTGACTTTTAACGGAACAAATCAATATATTAATACGACTTATATTCCAAGTCCTACTTGTACTATTTCAATTTGGTTTTATAACAATTTGAATTATTCAGATTGGAATAGAGGTATTTTCTCGACATTCGCATTAGGAAATTATAATGGGTTTTATATGGGAACTTCTAGTGTAGGATCTTTTAATCCATCATTAAATATCTGGTATAATGGTAATTCAGCATTGTATTCAATATCTTCAGTGATGACAATAAATAGGTGGTATAATATTACAGTTACTAGTGGATCAGGAACAATATCCATCTATTTAAATGGAGTATTAAAAAATACAATTTCTGGAAGCACCAACCATGCAGACGTTTTGAATATTGGAAGAACTAGATTTGACAATAATTACTGGTCTGGATATATTGGAAATACAATGGTGTATGATAGAGTATTATCAGCAGCAGAGGTGACTCAAAACTTTAATACCCTTAAAACTAACTTTGGTCTATAAAAAAAAATACAAATGAAAAAATTTCTTTTACTTTCGTTTCTATTATTAGCAGTTGTAGCTAAAGCACAGCATGCTTTTTTTCGTGGGACAAATAATTATGTTGCTCCGGTAGTAGCTCCGCCCACTCCGAGTAATGCTTTGGATTTCGATGGAATTAATGATTATGTAGAAAATACTACTCTTGTGATTAATCCCTCTTTAGGTTTTACAATTGAAGGTTGGATGAAAGTAAATGATTTTGGATATAGTGCAATGGCAACTCAAACAATTAATAATTATCCGGCACCTTTTGATATGTATGTGACAAACGGATCGGGTAATGTTAGTTTTTTGGTCGGTCAAGGTAATGTTACCGGATCAGTTACAAGTAGTTCAACACTTACAATTGGTACTTGGGCCCATTTAGCATTTGTCTATAATCCATCCATAGCTAAAATACAAATTTATATTAATGGGGTATTGGACGGAATTAGTGATGCCGCTCCTCCTGGTAATGTAGCTGGTTCAAAATTTATTTTAGGAAATCGATTTGATAATTATACCGGGCTTAATGGAACTTTAGACGATGTTAGAATTTGGAATTTGGCTCGTACTCAATCCGAGATCCAATCTAATATGAACTCAGAATTGGCTGGAACAGAAACAGGATTAGTAGCATATTATCCCTTTAATCAAGGAATAGCAGCAGGAAATAATACTGCAATAAGTAATGTAATTGACAAAACACCAAATGCCCGAAACGGAGTCTTATACAATTTTGCAAAAACAGGAACAACCAGTAATTTTGTAGTAGGAAAAGTGGTAAATGTGATTACAGTCCCAAGAATAATATCAAATGGATTGGTATTTAATTTAGACGCTGGAAATCCAACAAGCTATTCCGGAACTGGAACCACATGGACTGATTTAAGTGGCAATGGATATAATGGAACACTCACTAATGGACCAACTTTTACAAGTGGAAATGGAGGTAGTTTAGTATTTGATGGTGCGGATGATGTAGCCTCTTTTGGCAATATTTTAAATATGGGCTTAAATAGTTGGACACTATCTTGTTGGGTAAAATTTAATACCGGATCAGGACTTCAGGGCATTATAGGAAAAACATCTTACAGAGCGTATGTTGGAAGATATTCTTTTTATATAGAATATGACAATTTACATGCTTTTTTTCAACCAAATAATAATTATAGTATAACTACCCCAATAGCACCTTATTTAGATAATAAATTCCATAATTTGGTTATGACGATTGATCGTACATCAATGATGTATTTTTATATAGATGGAATATCAGTAGGTACACCTCTTAACGTAAGCGGCACTAGCAGTATCAACCTAAATTCGTCAACGGATAATTTTTATATCGGTTCTTATGGAAGTAGTAATGGACAAAGCCCGTTTTCCTTTTTTAATGGAAGTGTAGGACAAGCATTAATCTACAACAGAGCTATTTCAGCTACAGAAGTCAGTACTAACTATAATGCCCTTCGACCTCGCTTTGGATTATAAATATTAATATAAAAACATAAAATGAAAAAATATCTTTTACTCTCTTTACTATTATCAGTAATTGTTGCAAATGCACAACATGCTTTTTTTCGTGGGACTAATAATTATGTTGCCCCTGTAGCAGCTGTACCTACTACGAGTAATGGCTTGGGTTTTGACGGTATTGACGATGGAGTTGTATTAAATTCTAGTTTGCTGTCTTCGAATACTAATGAATTGACTTATGAACTTTGGTTAAAACCCTATCAGCTTGCAGGTTTTTCAGCCTTGTTAAATCATGATAGTTGGTCTACTGGTTATGTTCACTTCCAATTTCATGGAAATAATATAGGTTTTGATATCAATGGGGGTAATGATAATGTATTTAGCTATGCCTTTAATACAAATACTTGGTATCATGTTGCTTTGGTGTATTCTTCAACAGCGGGTACATTAAAATTCTATGTAAACGGTTTGTTATTAGATACCGTTACCAATAATAGTTTCCCAAGTATAGCAGGTAATGTGCCTATTAGTATGGGTGCCTGGGCAAATGGTAGGTTTTTTAACGGTGTGATGGATGAAGTACGTATTTGGAATGTAGCTCGTACTCAATCTGAGATTCAATCCAATATGAATTCAGAATTGGCTGGAACAGAAACAGGATTAGTGGCTTATTATCCCTTTAATCAAGGAATAGCAGCTGGAAATAATACTGCAATAAGTAATGTAATTGACAAAACACCGAATGCAAGAAACGGGGTCTTAAACAATTTTGCAAAAACAGGAACAACCAGTAATTTTGTTGTTGGAAAAGTGGCTAATGTAATTTCAGTTCCAAGAGTTATTTCAAATGGCTTACAAATTAACTATGATGCTAGTAGTCCAAATAGTTATCCAGGAACTGGAACTATATGGTCTGATATTAGTGGTGCTAATAATCACGCCGCATTAGCTGGAAACCCTGCTTTTACTGCTACAGCGCCTAGTTATTTTACTTTTACTGGCGGAAACAATGCCAATGTTAATTTTGCGTGGTCCACTGATTTTACCTGTAGTTTATGGATTTATCCTATAAGTGGTCCTGGAGGTCAATATTCTAGAATAGTGAGTACTAATGGTGATAATTTTGAAATTGCGATAAGTAATAATAATCAATTGAGTTACTATTCTCCAACTGTTTCTTGGCAAAGCAACATTACCACTTTAGCAAGTGCTACTTGGAGTCAAGTTGTTTTTGTAAAATCTTCCAATTCACTTTCAATTTATGTGAATAATGTTTTGGTAAGAAATACAAATATTGGTGCAGTCACTGGTAATAGAATTTATTTAGGTCAACGACACAATACCGTTGAAGGTTCAAATGTTCGGATGGGTAGTTTTTTAATCTATAATTATGGACTCTCAACTTCTGACTTATCCTCTAATTGGAATTCTCAAAAAACTAGGTTTGGTTATTAATTTTTGAAGTATTTATTACAAAATAACTTTAACGTTTGTTGAATTCTAATTAGTTTCCAAATTGTAATTAACTCAGATACTTTATAAGTAATTTTATAAAAAAAAACCATGAAAAAGAATTTTCTACTATTCGTACTTTTTATCCTAACTTCATTTTCTATGGATGCTCAAAGCAATACTTCAATATACCAATTTAAAGTGGAAGATTTATCAGGAAATACTTTTGATTTTGGTACGCTAAAAGGCAAGAAAATCTTAATTGTAAATACGGCCTCTAAATGTGGTTATACTCCACAATATGAACAATTAGAAGCGATTTATAAAAAATACAAAAACCGTAATTTTGTAATCATTGGTTTTCCGGCTAATAATTTCCTTTGGCAAGAGCCAGGAACCAATGCTGAAATAGCTACTTTCTGCCAAAGTAAATATGGGGTGACTTTCCCAATGATGGAAAAAATTTCTGTTAAAGGAAAAGACATGCACCCCCTTTATCAATTTCTAACCCAAAAGAAATTAAATGGCGTTTTAGATTCTAAAGTAGAATGGAATTTTCAAAAATACCTAATCAATGAAAAGGGACAATTGGAGCAAGTTTATCTGTCTGGGGTAAAACCTAACGATGAAAAAATCATTAACTGGATAGAAAAGTAATTATTCTAATAGCAATTGCATAAATACAGAATCCAGCCAACGATCAAATTTATATCCCGTTTCTTTTACAATTCCAACGGTTTTAAAACCAAATTGCTCATGAAATAAAATACTGCTTTTATTTTCTGAATCAATAACGCCAATCATCGTATGTAGTCCCTGCGCTTTTGCTAGTTCAATCAATTGCGCCATGATCAATTTGCCGAAGCCTTTTCCCAACTCATTTGGGGAAA
The DNA here is from genome assembly GCA_947460615.1 of Bacteroidota bacterium. GTDB lineage: Bacteria > Bacteroidota > Bacteroidia > Flavobacteriales > Flavobacteriaceae > Flavobacterium. The sequence continues at coordinate 5,227 of CANHHG010000056.1, read as the reverse complement.
CATAAACCGAATGTTCAACGGTAAACTTATAAGCCTCACGAAATCTAAATTCACTGTACATCCCAAAACCAACTAATTTTCCTTCGAATTCTGCTACTATAACTGGAAATCCTTTGTTGATTTTTTCTTCTAATATCCTTTTTTGATCTTCGAAATTCCTAGTTTTATAATCGTACAATGCCGTCGAATTTAAAATATTATAATTGATAATATCTAAAATGTATTGAGTGTCTTTAATTTCAAAGGATCTAATTTGAACGTTCATTAGTTGAATTTGTTTCTCAAAAATAATAAAACTATTTGTAGTTTCTAGTATAAACCTTTACAACTTTGTACCTTTGCATTCTAATTTGAATCTAATAATGATCTATCCAAAAATACCCTTAGCGCAAAGCATAATTGAAATTTGTCTCGCTCAAGGAGTAACTCATATCGTTATTTCTCCTGGTTCAAGAAATGCGCCCCTAACTATTGGATTCGTAAGTAATCCTAAATTTACTTGTTATAGTGTTGCCGATGAAAGAAGTGCTGCTTTTTTTGCATTAGGCATAGCGCAGCAAACCAAATTACCAGTTGCCTTAGTATGCACCTCTGGATCTGCATTGTTAAATTATTATCCTGCTATTGCTGAGGCTTTTTATAGTCAAATTCCATTGGTGGTAATTAGTGCCGACCGTCCATCAGGAAAAATTGATATTGGAGATGGGCAAACCATTCGTCAAGAAAATGTTTTTCAAAATCATTCCTTATACAATGCCAATTTAATCGAGGGGGCTTCTAATGAAAACGATCTTAAAATTAACCAAGCAATTCATTATTCAACTGTAAATAAAGGGCCTGTTCACATAAATGCCCCTTTTGAAGAACCATTGTATGAAACTGTAAATGCGCTTTCTATTAAGGTAGCGATTTCAGCTATTGCAAATGAAACTCCTACTGTTGAGTTGCCAAATTTGACCGAATTTGCACCAATTTGGAATTCGTCAAAAAAGAAATTAGTACTGGTAGGGGTCAATAATCCCAATGCTATAGATGCTTCAATAATTGATTTTCTGGCAAGTGATCCTTCCGTTGTCGTGATGACCGAAACCACTTCCAATATACATCATAATAGTTTTATTAATAATATTGACACTATAATTACTCCATTTTCAATCCCCGATTTTGAGGTTTTTCAACCGGAAATACTAATCACTTTTGGAGGAATGGTGGTTTCAAAGAGAATAAAAGCGGCTTTACGCAATTACCAACCAAAACACCATTGGCATATTGATTCACTTAGGGCTTATAATACTTATGGGTGTTTAACGAAACATTTTCAGGTTAGTCCAAATGACTTTTTCAATCAATTTATTCCATTATTAAATCCTATTGAAAGCCACTATTATGACTATTTTGAAGGTATAAACCAAATTCGAAAAATAAAAACAGCAGCCTATTTATCTAAAGTCCCTTTTTCTGATTTTAAAGCTTTTGAAATTGTTATTAAAAGTTTACCAATAAATTCTCATTTACAAATGGGTAATAGTTCGGCAATTCGTTATGCCCAATTGATAGATATTCATCCATCAATTGAAGTTTTTTGCAATCGAGGAACCAGTGGAATTGATGGAAGTACTTCAACTGCAATCGGTGCGGCGGTAGCCAATCAAAAACCAACAATTTTAATCACAGGTGACATTAGTTTCTTATACGATTCTAATGGATTGTGGAATAATTACATACCTAAGGACTTCAAGATTGTATTAATTAATAATGGAGGAGGAGGCATCTTTAGAATTTTACCTGGACATGATGAAACCCCCGTTTTTAATACCTTTTTTGAAACTTCTCATTGCTTAACAGCTGAAAAATTAGCCAGCATGTATAGTTTTGATTATGCAATTGCAAGCGATGTACCGAGCTTGGAAGCCGGAATGAAGCATTTTTATTCTAATAATGATAAGCCCTTTATTTTAGAAGTTTTTACACCAACTCTTGAAAACGATAAAGTACTACTTCAGTTTTTCAAAGAGTTAATTTAATAAAATGTTCTTAACGAATTGGTAACGGAAAAACAGGTAAGCTTGTATGTCCTAATTCATCAATGGATTGAACAGCGAAGAAATAATTGTCTTTCGAATAGGGTATTTCTGTCTTTGTGTCTTTACTAAATAGTACTTTTTCCCAGTGGGTAGAAGAAGTTTCTCTAATTAAAATGGTATAACCAAAAACCGATTTACCTTCAGGTTTATTCCAAATCAAAGTGCTAAAATTTGTAAGTTCTTTAACTTCAATTCCAACATTTGTTGGTGCTTTTGGTGACCAAGCCAAATTGCTTAAAGTAGCTAAGTTGGAGCAAGTCACTTTTCTCAAGTATTCGAAATCCATAAATTCAGGAAGATCTCCATATTGAATATTATTCTCTTTTCTAACTGTTTGATGTTGGTGATCAAAATTTTCGTTCATCTCACAAAATCGAATAGCGGTAAATCCATTTTGACTAAATGGAGTATGGTCTCCCCCACGCAAAAACCGATCATTTCTATAAACTAATTTTATGTCTATTTGTTTAACATATTGATTGGTTACTGTTTTAATATAACGCGCCAATTGTCTCGAAGGACTATCATTTTCTCTATTGTTTGCTTTTCTAATTTTCGCTTCCGCCTCAGTTTCTAGATAGGGAATGGTTTCACTGAATACACGAACTTGAGTATTGTCTCTTAATTGAGTTCCGCTAGATAAACTATTTCCAATCATGTCGTTATTAATCATGGCAATCACATTCCACTTTTGTTCTTTTGCTTTGTCGGCCAAGTATTTTGCGCCATACAATCCCTGTTCTTCACCTACTACAGCCACAAAAATAATTGTAAACGGAAATTCCCTTTTGCTCATAATTCGCGCCAACTCCATCATAGCAGCAACTCCTGATCCATCATCATTAGCTCCAGGAGCATTAATTGAACTGTCCATTACATCTGTAGCTCTGGAATCTAAGTGACCACTAATAATTAAAACACGATCGTCTGCTGGGTCAGTCCCTTTTAAGGTGGCCATCACATTACCCAATTGACTGTCGTTTTTAATTCTTTTTCCATCTGCCTTAATTGTAAAATAATCTATTATAGACGTTAATCTTCCATTGGAAGCCAATGCATAAAGATCAAATTCTGATTTTACCCAACGCTGTGCTGCCCCAATTCCTCTGGTGGAGCTTTTGGTATCACTTAAAGTATGTCGAGTTCCAAAAGAAACTAATTTATTTACTATAGCTTCCATATTCTCCGATTTAACCTCGGTTATCATTTTTTTTATTTCAGGATCATCCACCGTAATTTGACCAATAGTGGGTTGAACTGTAAAAAGTAACCATAAGAAATTTAGTAAGTAGGTAGATTTCATTTTTTTCTTGTCTTTTACCTTAAAATGGAGTAGTTATGAGTCAAATATACAAATTATTGAGAATCAAATTTTATATGGTAAATAATTGATCCTAAAAAATCCAAAATGATAAACCTATTTCTATAGCTTCCAATTTTGTACCTTTGTGCTTTAGAAAATTAGAATAATGATTGAAATAGGAAAATACAATACGCTCACCATATTAAGAGATACTAAAGTTGGTTTATTTTTAGGAAATCCTCAAGAAGATCCTGAAGGGATAAACGACATTCTTTTACCCAATAAATACGTACCCAATAATTTCGAAATTGGTGATGAATTAACAGTTTTTGTATATTTAGATCATGAAGAACGACCAGTTTCCACGACACTTGAACCCTACATTCTTTTAAATGAATTTGCCCTTTTACGTGTTAATTACGTAAATCAAGTTGGAGCTTTCATGGACTGGGGAATGGAAAAAGACATACTAGTTCCTTTCAAAGAGCAAGCCCGCCCAATGGAAAAAGGAAAACGTTATTTGGTTTATCTTTATATGGACGAAAAAACAAATCGATTGGTAGCTTCAAGTAAAACCAATCAATTTTTAAATAATGATCATTTAACAGTTGAAAAAGGTGAAGAAGTAGATCTAATCGTTTCACATATCACTGAAATTGGAATAAATGTAATCATCAATGAGCAGCACAAAGGGTTAATATATAAAGATGAAGTTTATGATGATGCCATACGTACCGGGGATCGATTACGTGGATACATAAAAACAATTCGTCCCGACAATAAAATTGATGTAGCCCTACAAATCCAAGGATATCAAAGTATAGAGCCAAACGCACAATTGATATTGGAAGAGTTAAAAGCCAGTAGGGGTTTTTTAAGATTGACCGATAATTCTCACCCAGAGGACATTAAAACGGTTTTAAAAATGAGTAAAAAAACCTTTAAAAAAGCAATTGGCGCTCTTTACCGTGAAAAAGTAATCGAAATTAAAGAAGACGGAATATATTTAATCAAAGAATAATAGTAAAGGTTTTAAACTAATTATACCACTTTAATAGTAGGATTGATCTTAAGTAGTTCTTCAAGAAAGAGAGCATCCTGGATAGGTGAAATATAAATGTCATCAAAACTATTGTAATGAATTATAAATCCCTTTGTATCTAAAGCGGGTTTATAAGTTACAGGAACAATTAAACCTGAATGGCGCTCAATTTTTCTAATTGAATTAATATTAATTTTTCCTCGAAAGGGACCTGAATAGAAATACAAAATTTCCTCCTTGATGCTGTATTTTGTATCTAATAAAATCCAAATTATCATTGAAAAAACCCCTGTCATTATTAGATTGAAAATATAAATTGGAGGTCCTTCTGCTTCAGGTTTTTCAATCAAAACAACTATAAGTAGACCAATTGCAATGATCCACAATGGTGCGCATGATAATATATTTTTTGAGGAAACAAACGTTTTCAAATTAGAACGATTTTGTTAAGGATAAGGTAACTCCGCTGCTAGGGGGAACAAATCGACAAATACCTCCGGCACAAACCAATCCGCCACGCTGTCTTCCGTAGCTCAATGCAATTCTTGAACTTCCTTTGGTATAAGCAGTTCCTAAGTTGTAAAAATGGATTTTAAAATGATCACTGACATCATCTATTAAATTCGAATTTTTATCAAATCCATAATTATACATGTCAGAAACGTAAAATGACCAGTTCAAATTATGATTGTATTCTACCATTAATGCAGCCCAATTTTTCCGATCTGAATCAGCCCACATGTGCTCTGCAGCAACTTTTATAGATTTTGTAGCCGTTAATTTATAAGATATTTCAGG
>CANHHG010000055.1 GCA_947460615.1 Bacteroidota bacterium | reverse complement strand
GACATAGATCCTGCAATGGAAAAAGCATTTCAAGAAGCCTTAAAAAAAGCATCCGAAAAAAACTATTTATTAACTTTTAATAAATCGGAATGCATTTATGAACAAGATCAACAACTTGAAAAACCTAAAAGTGTCGCCGGCGAAATGTCAATATCAGTAAGTTTTTCTTCAAGTGAAGGAAAAAAATATATAAATGCCAAAGACAAAACAAGTAGTACTGAAGACGAAATTTTCGGTAAAGAATTTTTAATTGTGGAGCCCATTGAAAGACCAAATTGGGAATTGGTTGATGAGTCCAAAAAAATTGGAGATTACACTTGTTTTAAGGCCAAATTGTTAATTCCAGTTTCGGAAAATCAGAAAAAAGAATACGAAGAATTTCTTAAAAAAGAAGAAATAAAACCGTCTCTATTCAAAATGGAAGAGCCGAAAGATAAAACGATTACCGCGTGGTATACTCCAGAAATTCCGGTGAGTTTTGGTCCTAATAATTATTGGGGTTTGCCGGGATTAATTCTAGAAATTAATGAACCGGAACTAATTATACTTTGTTCTAAAGTGGTTTTAAACACTAAAGGCGCTACAATTAAAGTTCCTAATAAAGGACAAAAAGTTTCTCAAAAAGAATTTGACGCCATTCAAAAAAAGAAATATGACAGCATGAAAAATGAAGATGGCGTAATTATATTTAAATCAACAAACTAAATAATACTCTAAATAAATTCAATGAAAAAACTGCTATTATTATTCCTATTAATTTCTTCTGTTTCATTTTCACAATCTGTAAAATTTGAGGGTGTTATTCTGGACGTTGGGAAAACCCCACTTGAAATGGCCAACGTCATGGCGGTAAATACCGTTACCAAAGCAATGGATTCCTATGCAATTACCAATGACAAAGGGAAATATTTGTTGAATTTGAAACCGAATTCCAGTTATTCCATTAAAGTGAGTTACTTAGGAATGCAAACCAAAGAGCTTTTTATTTCTACCTCTACTTTAAACATGAATCAAAATATTACTTTGGAATCAGGAGGAATTGAGCTTGAAGGAGTAGAAATTGTTCGTGAAATGCCAGTTTCTATAAAAGGAGATACCATAGTTTATAACGCCGATTCTTTTAAATCCGGAACGGAAAGAAAATTAGAAGACGTATTAAAAAAATTACCAGGAGTAGAAGTAAATGCCGATGGTGAAATAGAAGTTGAAGGAAAAAAAGTAACCAAATTAATGGTGGAAGGAAAAGACTTTTTTGATGGAGACACAAAATTAGGAGTTAAAAATATTCCCGCCGATGCGATTGATAAAATCCAAGTTTTAAGAAATTTCAATGACGTTTCTGCCTTGAAAGGATTGGAAAATGGCGATGAAAATATTGGGATGAACATCAAGTTAAAATCTGGAAAAAAGAACTTTTGGTTTGGAGACATCAATGCCGGTGGAGGAAAGGAAAATCAAAACACACGATACAATGCCAATCCTAAGCTATTTTATTACAGCCCAAAATACAGTGTGAATTTGATTGCCAATTATAATAATATTGGCGAGTTGCCCTTTACCATTCAGGACTATTTCAAGTTTACCGGTGGATTCAGAAGTATGATGAGAAAAGGAGGAACCAACTTCAATGTTTCTTCCAATGATTTAGGGATTTCGTTGTTAAGAAATAACAGAGCTAAGGAAATTGAAACCAAATTTGGAGCAACTAATTTTTCTTATAATGTTACTAAAGCATGGAGTTTAAGCGGATTTGCAATTATTTCTAAAACACTTACCGATCTAGAAACCGCTTCTCAAAATAATAGAACCGATCAAACAAGTACTTTGGGAATTGTAAATACGACTCAAAAAACCAAAGAAGTAGCGAATCAAATTAGTAGCTTGGGACTTTTTAAATTAAGCTCTAGCTACAAGCCAAATTCCAACCTTCAATTTGATTATGATGCATTACTAAAAAATTCTAAACAAGACGAAAATAACAGTTTATTTACACAATCATTTGCAACAGCAACAAACGGAACACCACCAGCAATTCCAGACCAAAATATAGCCTCTTTCAAGCAGCAGGATCCGGTTACACTAACTCAGAATATGAGTTTGTATTACACCAAAAGCGATAAAAGTGTTTACGATATAGAAATCCAACATTTATATCAAGATGAAGACCCATTTTACAATGCTAATTTAGGGCAGAATCCTTTTCCAATTTTAGGATTACAAACACAAAACAGATACAATATCAATCAAACCCGATTTATTAAAACCAATAAATTAGACGCTAAGGTGGATTACTATTACATGGTAACCCCAAAAAGTAATATTAATTTTACTTTTGGAAACACCTACTCCTTGCAAAATTTCAATTCTCATATTTTCCAAATTTTGGATAACGGAACCAAAAACGACTTGAATTCTGCAGATAAAAATAATGACGTTTCGTACTTTTTTAATGATGCCTTTTTAGGACTACATTACAAATTTATTACCGGTAAATTTACTTTTAATCCAGGGTTTTCTGCACATTACTATAAAACATATAATGAGCAATTAGGCACTAAAGTGAACGATAATTTTTACCGAGTTTTACCCGACGTCTATGCATTGTATCAAATCAAAAAAGCGGAAACCTTAACCTATAACTACTCCATAAATACTGATTTTACAGATATTAATAGGTTTACTGCAGGCTATACATTCACCAACTATAACTCTTTATTTCAAGGAAATAGATATTTAGAAAATGCAATGTCTGAAAGTCATTCCTTGCGTTATTTTAAATACAATATGTTCAATTTTGAGAACGTTAATGCTAATATCAATTATACAAAACGCTTAAATGCGATTAAGTCAAGTGCTAGTTTTTCAGGAATTAACCAAGTTTCTTCCGCTATAAATTCCAATTTTGCAGATGAAACTCTTTCTGGGAATGCCTACTACGGAAGATCATTTGCAAAAAATTATAAAGCTTCATTTAATTTGTCGGCGAACCGTTCTATATTTAATAATATTCAAAACGGCCTATTTGTAACCACAGAATCTTTAACTCAAAATTACACGGTAAAAGTGGCTACCAATTACAAAGATTTACCGAACTTAGAATTAGGGTATTCTCGAACTATAAATGATTATATCGGAACTAAGTTCTTCACAGATAGGCCATCGGCTAGATTGGATTATTTCTTCCTAGATAGTTTCTCTTTTGTTTCAGAATATGAGTATTATCATTACACTAATAACAATAAAACGGTTAATAATGAGTATGCCTTTTTAAGCGCAAGTTTGATTTATCAAAAAAAGAAAGATAGTAAGCTAGAATATAAAGTTGCAGTCACCAACCTTTTAAATACAAATATTCTTAACGACGATAGTTTCACGCAGTTCTCTACAAGAACTTCACAATATACGGTTCAACCGAGGTATATTATTTTTAGTTTGAAATATAATTTATAACGATTTTACCTCGATATAAAATTTACAAAATTGCTTCTTTGTAACAATTTGATTACTTTTGAAGCACTATAAAAAAGGTATTATGAGCATTGCTAAACACAATTGGACGAAAGAAGAAATTATCGCGATATACAACAAACCTATGATGGATTTGCTTTTTGAAGCAGCTTCAATTCATAGAAAATCACACGACCCAAACGTAGTTCAAGTTTCTACTTTATTGTCCATTAAAACAGGTGGATGTCCAGAAGATTGTGGTTATTGCCCTCAAGCAGCTCGTTATCATACTGAAATTGAAGGCAACGATTTAATGTCGGTAAGCCAAGTAAAAGCACAAGCTTTAAGAGCAAAATCTAGCGGATCTTCTCGAGTTTGTATGGGTGCAGCTTGGAGAAATGTGAAAGACGGTCCTGAATTTGACCAAGTATTAGAAATGGTTCGCACCATCAATAAATTGGATATGGAAGTTTGTTGTACGTTGGGAATGATTACTGAAAACCAAGCCCATCGTTTAGCAGAAGCTGGTTTATATGCCTACAATCACAACCTAGACACCTCTGAAGAATACTATAAAGAAGTGATTTCTACACGCGGTTTTGAAGACCGAATTCAAACTATAGAAAATGTTCGTAAAACCAATGTTACTGTTTGTAGCGGTGGAATAATTGGGATGGGAGAATCTATAGAAGATCGTGCAGGAATGTTAGTTGCACTTTCTACTTTAAATCCGCAGCCAGAATCAGTACCAATAAATGCTTTAGTTGCTGTTGAAGGAACGCCATTAGAAGAAGAAAAACCAGTTGAAATTTGGGAAATGATCCGAATGGTTGCCACCACAAGAATTGTAATGCCTGAAACTCAAGTACGTCTGTCTGCAGGTAGAATGAACATGAGCCGTGAAGGGCAAGCAATGTGTTTCTTTGCTGGTGCTAATTCAATTTTTGCCGGCGATAAATTATTGACTACTCCTAATCCAGATGTGAATGAAGACATGAAAATGTTTGAAACATTAGGATTAATTCCTCAAAAACCATTTGTAAAAGTTTCTCAACCAACTACTGTTGAAGCTGAAGATTCTCAATATCAAGCCTTAGGTGAAAAGCCAAAATGGTCTAGACCAGGGCATAAGATTGAAAAGAATCTAGAGGCCTCAGGAAAAACAATTGCCTAGTTTTTTGTTTCTATTCACAATAGACAATCAATAAATTTTGGAAAATAATTCTCATAAAACCTATTCCATTCAGGAAGCCCAATCCAAGTTAGAGAATTACTGTGCCTATCAAGAGCGTTGTCACAAAGAAATTGTGGAAAAACTTCGAGGAATGAACATGATTCCCCAAGTTATTGATTTGATAATTGTACACCTTATCGATCATAATTTTCTAAACGAAGAGCGCTTTGCCTGTAGTTTTGCAAGAGGGAAACACCGAATTAAATATTGGGGGAATATTAGAATTGTAAACGAGTTGAAGTTCCGAAATATCTCTTCCTACAATATAAAAACAGCACTTAAAGAAATATCGGAAGAAGAATATTTTACGAATTTTCATTTCATTGCCGATCGCCATTGGCAGACGATGAAAGAGAAAGATAGTCTAAAAAAGCGAAAAAAATTCTGTGATTTTCTGCTTAGAAAAGGATTTGAAAGCAATATGGTTTATGAAAAAGTAAAAGACTTGGAAAAAAATTCTAAAAATTAACCGCAAAGTCCGCAGCATTTGATCTTTTAGTCTTTCCTCTCTTTGTCTTTCCTCTTTTATCTGAAAAACTTACAAACTCAATAATACACTCACCGCATTTCCGCCAAAACCTACAGCATTTACCATGATTTTTTTCAATGGTTTCTTTTCGGTTTTTGCTTCCCCAAAAGGAACTCCGATAAAGACTTGATTTTGTAACATTAAAATCGCCATTTCAATACTCAACATCCCAGACGCTCCAAAGGTGTGACCGATTTTCCATTTATTGGTAGTTAACAATGGAAGTTCGTCTCCAAATATTTTTTGAATTGCTTTGTATTCTGATAAATCCCCTTTAATCGTTCCCGGAGCGTGCATTACAATCGCATCTACTTCTGATAATTCAGTAGCTCCTAAAGCCATTTTCATCGATTTTTGAAAGCAAGTAGCTTCTGCAGAAACAGAAACATTGTGTTCTAAAATTTCAGTCGCATAACCAATTCCTTCAATAACTGCGATAGTTTTGTCGGTTCTTCCAATTTCAAGACAACAAACTGCAGCACCTTCACCCAAAACAAGGGAGTTTTGATTCTTATTTAAGTCCAATGCGCGACAAGGGAATTCGTCATTATTTTTAGAATAAATTTTTAAAGCGCGCATTTGAGCAATCGTAAAATTGGTTAATGGAGCTTCGCTACCTCCGACTAAAAATTTATCAGCCATCCCAGATTTTAGCCAAGCAATGCCATTTAATAAGGCGTGTAAAGCCGTTGAGCAGGTGATAGAATGAGAAATTTCTGGGCCTTGATTTTGCAAATCATGTGAAACCCATGAAGAGATATTTCCTAGCGTGGTTGTTGGCGAAGCCAGCGGTTCTACTTTCCCAAATTGGATGAAATCCAAATGGTGTTTTTCGAATAATTCCGTTGCTCCTCGTGACGATCCTATATTGATTCCGAAAGCAGTATTGTTCTGCCAACCCGCTTTTTCAATCGCTTTTCTGGAGGCAGCTATTGCAAATAAAACTGAATTATCAAGTGATTTGTATTTAGTATCTGATTTTTTTAATTCGCTTATTTGTTTTTTAGATTCCCAATTTAACGGGGCAATAGCAGTGTTTTGATTCCCAATAGAAGTTTCTATAAAACAATGATTATTGTTCAAATAGTTTTGCCAAATGGCATCTTGATCATTTCCTAATCCAGAAATAGAAGCGATGGCGGTAATAGAAATCGGTATTGGCAAAGTGGTTATTTATTAAAAATTATTGGCAAAGATAAAAATCTTTTATCTCTTGGTCTATTATCTTTGGTCTCATTTAACAGCAAAGTTCGCAAAGAAATTGATCTTTTATCTTAAACTATATCCAAAGCATTTTCAACTACAGAATATATTTTTTGGAGTTGGTCATCCTCAATAATATAAGGAGGCAAAATATACACGATGTTTCCTACAGGTCTTAAAATCACACCATTTTCAATGAAAAAATCGTAGAGTTTGTTTCGCAAAGTTCCATAATAACTCGCTTGAGAATCCTTTTTTATTTCTAACGCAAAAATAACACCCAAAACTCTTGTTGTTGTTACTTTAGGATGATCTTTGATGTGCTTCTCAAAGGCCAAATGACTTTGATTTACTCTAGCGATATTGGTTTGCATTTCTTCAGTTTCCAAGAGTGTTAAACTCGCTAATGCCGCTGCACATCCCGTTGGATTTGCAGTAAATGTATGTCCATGAAATAACGCTTTATTAATATCATCACTATAAAATGCGTTAAATAATTCGTCGGTAAATGTGGTAATTGCCATTGGAATCGTTCCGCCTGTTAACGCTTTCGACAAACACATCATATCCGGTTGAGTAACCAAATAATCACACGCAAAGGTTTTTCCGGTTTTTCCAAAGCCGGTCATCACTTCATCGGCGATGGTAAGTACATTACTTTCTTTACAAATTCCAATTAATTTATCAAGCTCTAAATGATCATACATTACCATTCCTGCTGCTCCTAGAACTAAAGGTTCAAAAATAAATGCTGCGCAATTATTATTTTTTATGGCTTGGGCCAATGCTTTAAAACTATTTTCTTCCTCTCCTTTTACTGGAACAGGAATTCGTACTACGTCTATAAACATCCCTTCGAAGGCTTGTGTATAAAATGAAATTCCACTAGCTGCCATTGCAGCAAAGGTATCTCCGTGAAAGGCATTTTCAAAGGCAATTAATGTAGTTTTCTTTTCCCCTTTATTGAAAAAATATTGCAAAGCAACTTTAATAGCCACTTCTACTGCGGTCGATCCATTGTCAGAAAAGAAAATTTTATTTTGATTTGTTGGTATGATATTAATTAGCCTTTCGGATAAAACAACTGCTGGTTCATGGGTAAAACCACCAAATAAAACGTGTTCTAAAGTAGTTAATTGTTTATAAATAGCATCAGCAATAATTGGATTGGAATGTCCAAATGGGTTTACCCACCATGAAGCGATTGCATCAATATATTCTTTATTGGAATCATCCCAAAGCAAAGCTCCCTGGCCTTTCACAATAGCAATTGGCGGTTTTGAAGTTTTATGTTGGGTGTAAGGATGCCAAATATGTAACCCGTCTCTTTCGGTTAAATCCATTTTTATTTACTATTCAATTGCTATTAAATTATCTCTAAATAAATCGGCATATTCTGAAATTACATTTTTATCAAAATACGGTTCATCATTAATTCTGCCAATAAATTTTAGTTTTGAATGATTCAAAATCAGAGATTCGGTTGGCTTGTTTTCATTACCATTAAAAATAATTCCAGCAATGCTTAAACCTCTATTTTTTATCGCTTCAATAGTTAAAAGCGTATGGTTGATGCTTCCTAGATAATGTCTTGAAACAATAATTATTTGGTAGTCGGGTTGAACCAAGTCGATAACAAAATTATTATTATTTAATGGAACCAAAACGCCACCTGCGCCTTCCACCACCAAGTGATTTTTAGTTTTCGGCTCTAAAATAATTTTTAAATCTATTGTTATGCCATCTTTTTCAGCTGCAAAATGTGGACTTGCGGGCGTATTTAGTTTATAGCTATTTTCGTGGATAACCGATTTATCGTTTGAAATGTAATACTGAATTTTATGGCTATCAGAATTATCTAGATCACCCGCTTGAATGGGTTTCCAATAATCAGCCTCAAGCGCTTCGGTTATAATGGCGGAAGCGATTGTTTTTCCTACATCGGTTGATATTCCAGTTATAAATAATTTTTTCATATTAGCCACTGATTAAACGGATTAAACAGATTTTCACTGATTTTTTAAATTTATTTTTCTTTCATTTGTGTAAATAAACCTTTTAAATTCAGGTTGTTCACCAAAATTTAATAAGAGTCCAACTTCAATAGAAGTGCCTTTTAAATAGTTAATTATTTGGGCAACATGCGCATTCATGAGCAATTCTGTTGCTTTCAATTCAATAATAACCTTGTCTTCAACTAGTAAATCTGAATAATATTCTCCTACAAGTTGTTTTTTGTAATATACTTTAATTTGTTTTTGAGCTTCCACTTTATATCCTAAAGATTTCAATTCAAAATACATAGCATTTTGATATACTTTTTCAAGAAATCCGTATCCTAGTTCGTTATATACTTCATAATAAACTTTCAAAATTTTATCTGTAATTGATTTGTGTAATAGAGTTCCCATAGTTTATCTGCGTATATCTGTAAAATCCGTTTAATCTGTGGCTAAAAAACAAAGATACTTAACAATCGCAAAACTTCCGATATTTCCTCTTTCGAATTGTAACTGTGTAAACAAAATCGAAGGCGTTCTTGGCCTTCCGGAACTGTTGGTGAAAGAATGGCTTTTACATCGAATCCTTTTTCTTGAAGTTGGCTGGCAATAGTTTTAACCTTTTTATTCCCAGGAATAATAGCACTTTGAATTGCCGATTTACTTCTCACAAAAAGAGGGTTTAAACCCAATTGTTTTTTTTCTTGATTGAAATGAATGATGTTTTCTCGTAGTTTTTGAAGCGCTTCTTTTTCGGTTTGCAAATGCTGATAGGCGACTAAAATGGTTGCCACTGAATGGGGTGAAAGCCCCGTGGTATAAATAAAACTCCTAGCAAAATTGACTAAATAATCAACTAATTTTTGACTGCCTAATATTGCCGCGCCATGACAGCCTAACCCCTTTCCAAAAGTTATAATTCTTGCAAAAACAGGGTCTTGTAAACCTAACAATTGTATTAATCCTTCGCCGGAATTACCAAAAACACCTAAAGTGTGGGCTTCATCAACAACTAAATAACAGTTGTATTTATTGCTAAGGGCAACTAGTTCTTCTAGATTTGGCGCATCTCCATCCATAGAAAAAACACTTTCAGTAACAATATAAATAGTGGTTAGGTCTTGAGATTTACTACTTAGATTTTGGATTAATCGTTCTAAATCTTCGAAATCGTTATGTTGAAATTTGTAAGATTTGGCATTGGATAGTTGGATTCCGTCTCGAATGGAAGCATGCGATAGTTCGTCGAATAGAATTACATCGTTACGTTGAGGAACAGCGCTAAAAAACCCTACATTGGCATCATAACCAGAGTTAAAAATTAACGCTCTTTCCGATTGATGAAATTTTGCAATGAGGTTTTCAGCGACTTGATAAATACCATGATTTCCTGATAATAATCTGGATCCAGTTGCTCCATTCTGGAGAATTGCATTATCAATTAAATAAGCATGGGTTTTATTAAAAATAGCTTCCGATTTAGAAAACCCTAAATAATCATTTGATGCAAAATCGATTAAATGATTTGGAAATGCCAATTTTCGCAAAGAATTATTTTGCTCACGTTGTCCTAATTTAGTAATCAATGATTTTGGAAACTTCATGCCAGAAAAATAATAGTTTACTCTAAATTAATTTATAAAAGAAAATGATATTATGATAATTGAAAAAATCTAACTTAAATGAATAAGCAAAATTAGGTACTATATCAAGCCAATTTTTTATTAACTTTTTCTTGAAGTTCTTCTGCTTTTATGTTGTTTGGATTTATTATAATACCAGGAAAGTAATAATAATAATCCGCCAATTACAATAAATACAAACGCTTTGTAACTTTCTGAAATTTCTTTAAATTCAATTAAAAATATTTTTATTAAATCAGCTCCAATGATAAGAATAGCGATACTTCTTAAAAAAAGACTCTTTAGTTTAATTCCAATTATTAATAAAATAGAGGAACAAGTTAAAATTATCATTGAATAAGGCAAATATTGATTTGATTTAACAATCATATCAAATTCAACTTCACTTATTCCAGAGCTTAAATTACTGGTTATTATTGAAATATAATCATATTCTTTACAAACTAGGAAGGTACAGACGAAATACAATGTAAAAACAACAAATTGCATCAAATCTTTCTTTTTACTAGCATTAAGTGAGTAAAGTTTTATAAAGGATATTGCAAATACTGTTAGTGCTAACAATAATTCAATGTAGTGGATGAGCACTTCCGCCATTGTAAAATTATTAGTAAATATATATTTAATCGAAGTAGGCGAAAAATCTATATGGATTTTTGCAATAAGGAAAATTGCGAATAAATAAATCGAAGTGTAAACCCAGTTTTTATTCTTTTTAGAAAAATAATCGCCTTTTATTAAAATGAATAATGCAAATAGGCCTGCAATAAATAATATGGTTTTATTTAAAAATGGCAATTCATAGACTGTGGATTTTACGAAGAAAAAGCTTATCCATTCTATAACTACAAAACTAGATATTGCAAGTAGTATATTTAAATAACGAACATATCTGCTTCTATTAAACCAATTTTGATCACCCTCTTTTTTTTCATTGAAAACAATTATTCGCATAACAGTAACAAAGAAACAAACAAGGATGCTGTTAATAAATACATTTTTTAAAACAGCATTTGTTTCTAATGCAGACGAATTTAATATTTTGAAATAGCCCGTCGAAGCTAAATATATTAAATTAGCTACTAATGAAATTAATGAAATAATAACCGCAGTGACGTAAAGTTTGTTTTTATTCTGTTTTGCATACAAGAAGAATAATATTGAAACAATTCCCATGAACAAACTATAAAAATACTCACTCCAAATTTGAGAAACCGAAGCTGAAATTAATACCAAGCAAGCAATTTCAATGGCGCTTAATTTCCCTTTTTGTTGGTAGTATTTTTTATGAACGATAAGGGATGATAAATGAACTGCAAAAGCAATAAATAAGATTATTCCGTAATAATTTGAATAACCAAATCTTGACAATACATATCCATTTAAGACAATGTAGACAAAGGTGTTTAGTAAATTTATTACTTGGAAAATCTTCTTGTTCTCAATTACACTATAATATAAGGTAATAATGTAATAAATTAAAAAGTATAAAAAACTAATAATGAAAAATAAGCTTAAATAAGAGGGACTAGTATTAAAAACAAACTTTTTTAGCACCAATATCATTAAAAACCCATGTGCAAAAAGGGCATTTGAAAATACCGTTAAATAGGGTTTATCTTGTCTGGAAATATAAAATAATACACCACTAAAAATGGAAATAGCTGTAAAAATATATAAATACCTATCATCTACCCATTGAGCGAGCATCTCTAACATAAAAATATGAAAGTAGATTAAAATTGCAAACAGTAACGATTGTCTCTTGTAGATTAAATAACTTATAAAAAATAGGACTAATGTGATCGATAAAAAAATACTGGCAATAAAATAATTGTAATAACAAAAAATTCCAAAATAAATACTCCAATAAAAATAGATTATGGTATTAAATAAAGTCATAGATACTATAATACCCATTATGAAACGGTAAGCTCTATCTGTATTTTTTTTCGAATAATTAATAGCCCAAATTAACCCCAAAATTCCGGGAATATGACCCGCTAATATATAGGAGAAAGGTTTCCATGGAAAGACAGCTTCTCCAATTGGAGCTATAACTTCAGGAGCTGAGAAAAGGGAAATAATTTTAGAAACTAGACCGGCATCTTGAGAATCAATTAAATAATATCCGGCAATTGCTATAAATAGAAACCCAACAATTTTTAAAACTTTTGATAAATATCGATCAGTTTTTGATGCTTTTTTTGCTTTAACTTTAATTCTGATTTTATTTCTTTCCATTATTGTTATTTTATTTTACAATAAATTAATTCTTATTCTTTTAAATATTTTTAAACTCTAGTGAATCACTAATAGAAAATTTGAAGATCGAATCGTATTATAAAAATTCAATGGTGACAAAGTTAACTTATTAATTAAAGTTTAAAAATTAATTGCTAAAGTAATTCTAAAGGTATTCAATTACAATTTAACGTATTAGAAATTATTTCATTAAGTTTTATTTAATTGCAAATAAATAGGATCAGTAAAATCCTGTCCTCAATTTTAAAATATATTGTTTTTTAATATTTAGTTATTGTTTATCAATAATTAATTATATATTTGTAACCACTTTAAAATTATAAAAGATGAGAAAATTAATTTTTTTAAAAACCATTGTAGATTACGTTTGGATAATGTCAGTTATCGCTTTACCATTATTAATTGTATTTATTGGTTTTGCTTTATTTTCAAATGAACCAATTGATATTCCAATAAATATTTCTGGAATTAATATAAATGCAACAACTTCATTTGGTAAAATAGGATTGGTATTAAGTATGGTGAATTTTGTAATTATACTTTTTGCTCTTTATAATTTCAAATCACTTTTAGATAATTTCAGAAAAAAAATGATTTTTGAGGAGAATACTTACCAATTATTAGATAAAATAGGAAATTTGGTAATTCTTTCGGCAAGTTTATATTTAATTTCAGATCTGCTGGGCGCTTTTTCAAATAGTACAATTTCAATAAATTTAGGTTTTGGACCCTTTTTATATTTAATGGCGCTCGGGTTATTTTTCAAAGTATTATCAGAAGTTTTTATTATTGGAAAACGAATTAAAGAGGATAACGAACTAACAATTTAACTATGGCAATTATTATAAATGTAGATGTAATGCTCGCCAAACGAAAAATGCGTTCCAATGAATTAGCAGATTCTATTGGGATTACAACGGCAAATTTATCCATTTTAAAAACAGGTAAAGCGAGAGCAATTCGTTTTTCAACCTTAGAAATGATCTGTAAAGTTTTAGACTGTCAACCTGGAGACATTATGGAATATGTAAGCGATAAATAAATTTTTATTTTTTCAAATGGTCTAACATGTCTTTTGTCATGCTTGAAATGTCAAATTGGT
>CANHHG010000054.1 GCA_947460615.1 Bacteroidota bacterium | reverse complement strand
CAACAGTAGCGTCCCCACGAACAACAACTCCTGGATCAATAGTCAAGGTAGCATTGTTTTTTACATAAATTTGACCTTTCAAATAATAAGTGTTTCCCGCTGTCCAACGAGTATCCGTTGTGATATTAGTAGTAACGTCAACATTTGGAGTTGGATAAACCGCATTTTGAGGATCAAAATTGGCCCAATTGTCAGTCCACATTGCTGTTGGAGCTGGAGCAAACGCACCACGATAAGTCGTCGTTTCTAGTTGTGCGTTCATTGAAGCTACAACTAATAAAAGCATTGTAAATAAGTAGAACTTTTTCATGTTAGATTTTTTAATTTATTTAAGCCAAAAGTAGATCTGTTATTTAAACAAACTGTTTCCAATTTATTATTATAACATCAATATTGTGTTTCTAAATTGTTAAGGGATTTAATATTAAATAATTAAGGGCCCGAAATTACGGGCCCTTAATAAAAATTACTTAAATGTAATTAGAAATTGTAGTTAATGGATAAAGAGAATGTAGGTCCGAATTTAGTTCTCCAAACCACATCGTCCTCACTAGCATCGAAACCATTTTTATCTTGTGGATCTCCCAATAAAACAGAATTGAAAAACGCATTTATTCCTGAAACTTTATCCGCGATATCATATTCGTTGTTTTGGAAATAAATCAAATCTTGAGCTAATAAATTTTGAACATTGAATTTCAATTCTAATTTATTATTCATAAACGTTTTTGCGATTTGCATGTCCAAAAACATCCTTCCCTTTTCCCAGAAAGCTGGGGTAGCTCCTCCAGGAGTTTGATTACCATGGATAGCAATTCTATCTCCTACTCTATTCATGTTCAAAGTACCTGACCATCCAAACTCTTTATTCATATATTGTAAACCACCATTAAAAACATAAGGCGATTGTCCTTGCATAGGAATGTCTCTTAATGTTGCAGACGTTACCAAATTAGAAATGTCAACTTTAGAACGAATGATTGCCAAATTAGTAAATAAAGTCAAATCTTCAAAAATTTTGTTGTTTTCAGTACCAAAAATTGAACTTACTAAAGTTCTATATTCTAACTCAATACCGCTACTAGTTCCTTCTTTAGCATTTTTATATTGATTTGAATTATTAGCTTGTGCTTGAAGTTCAATCGGGTTAGTAAATTGCTTGTAAAATGCAGAAAAAGAAAACAACTGCCCTTTACCTGGAAAAATTTCATATCTAAAGTCCAAGTTTTTAATTTCAGCAATTTTCAAATCTGGATCTCCCGAAGTGTTGAATCTTGTGGCACTATCAAAAAATATAAATGGCGCTAATTCTCTAAACTCTGGACGGTTTAGGGTTTTAGACGCACTAAATCTTAAGTTTTGAGTTTTGGTTAAACTATAAATAAAATTAAAAGACGGTAGAAAATCAGTTTGTCTTGCATCTACATTAATAGGTGCACCTATATCTGATTTTGAATCTAATATTTGTGCATAACTTTCTAATCTTGCTCCCCAAATAAATCTAATTTTTTTAAAAGTATTGTCAAACATTAAGTAACCAGCGTTCAATTTAGAACTTGCAGTATACTTATCATTCCCTTTTGATCCATCAAATAAAGTCAATCCACTTGAGTTTGGTCCTAAAATACCCATATTGGATGGATTAAAAATAGTCTCATTCGGTTGAGTTGAAATGTTTTGGAAAAAGGTGTTATTTCCATAATTTACTCCATTTACAGTACCTGTAAATTGTACATAACCTAATTGTCTTGCTGCAAAATCTCTAGCTCTATTTTGAGTAATTCCACCGATTTTAATTTCTGTAGTAAAATCTTCAGATAATTTTACCTTTTTACTCATGTCTAACTTGAAACTATATATATTTTCTTTATTTAGTGAAGTAAAAATAGAACCAGGATAATCAGCCCCTACAATATTAGTAGAAAAATTGGCGATAGGCGGTGATACCGTTCCATTATCGAATTTAATAAATACGTAGTTATTTCTTCTTTCACTTGGAATTTCTCTATTTACATTACTATAAGATCCCACCCAGTTCAATTTAATTTTACTAGCAGATAAGAAATGATCTCCACTTAATTGACCTGTGTATATTTTACTACTAGTAAAAATTCTAGAGGTAGTGTTTATCCATAAAGGATCACTTTCTTCAGCTAAACTTCCATTTCTGTCCAAAACTCTATTATCTGAAGTAATGCTATATAAATTTTTAAAACTAAATGAATTATTAGCATCCACTTTAAAAGAGACATTTCCAATAGCAGCTAACAACGTTTGAACGCTATAATTTTTATCTAATTGATTGGTAACTAATTGTCCAGGCGCGTCATAGGTTCTTCTGTTTGTTTCGCTAAATACATTGGTTCTATTGTAAGTAACAGAAGATAAGAAACCTAAACTCTTAGTTTCGTTTAATTTAAAATATCTCCCTAAAGTGTATTGAAAACTTGTATTTGGACTAAATGTTTTTTCATATAAACTCCAATCTGTAGTAGTAGATTTAGCTAAATCAGCAATTGCTAATGTACTTGCCTGACTACGAATTCCTTGCAAAGCTTGAAATTCTGTTACTCCTGGAAAGGAGGAAGGCAATCCTTTTGTACCGTCGTCAATACCTATCCAATCTGTTTTTCCAGAGGCACTGTAAAGTTGTTTTTTTCCTGTTGTGATCGTATTAAAACCGGAACCCAAAGAAAGTGTTTCAAAGTTTTTGTCTGGAGTTGCTTTAGTGTTGATTTCAATAACTCCACCCGCAAACTCCCCTGGTAAATCAGGAGTAGCAGTTTTATATATTACTAAATTGTCAAGCATGTTTGCTGGAAAGATATCAAATGAGAATGCTTTTCTATCTGGCTCTGTACTTGGTAATGGAGCACCATTTAAGTAAGTCGTATTGTAACGATCATTCAAACCACGAATAATTACAAACTTATTATCTTGAACACTCGCTCCACTAATTCTCTTTAATACATCAGAAGTCGTTCTATCTGGTGTTCTTTTAATTGTTTCAGCAGAAATCCCATCAGAAACTCTAGCACTATTTTTTTGAACTGATAATAATGAAGCAACAGATTCTGCTTTCATCTTCGTTTTCTTAATAACCACCTCGTTCAAGGTGTTATTTTTTTCTGTCATTGAAACGGTTAATGTAGTAGTTTCATCTTTTATTGCGTCAACATCTGAGATGATTTTAGTTTCTAATGTAAAATCAGAAAATTGAAGTTCTTGTTTTCCAACTGGGACATTTCTAATGATAAACTCTCCAGAAGCATCCGTTTGAGTCGCTAGTTTTGTGTTTAAAACTTTTACTAAAACTCCTGGTATCGATTTTCCAGTTCCTTCTTCAACTACTGTCCCTTTAATGATTGCGGTTTGAGAATAAATTGCACTTGAAACAAGTACGATTAATAAAGAATAAAAATACTTCATTATTTTTTTATTTATGTTTAATATTTATGATGCAAAATTAATATCCAAATCCTAGTCTAATGTTACCTATTTATTATGAAAAGAAAGGTTTTAAAACTCAATGTAAAATTATTGTTAAGATTTTAAATCGATTCTCCTACTTTATTAATGTTAATTTTACATTTTTTGCGAACTTTTAAAAATTCAAACGTTATCGCCAATCAACCCCTTGCGCCAATTTGTCACTTTTTTTTTAATTGGTATTCTATTTGAATAATGAATTGTAAATCTTAAAATTTTAATTTATGACAACTGGAAAAATCAATGTTTCGGTGGAGAATATCTTCCCTTTAATTAAGAAATTTTTATACAGCGATCACGAGATCTTTCTGCGTGAGCTAATTTCTAATGGAACTGATGCTACTTTAAAATTAAAGCACTTAACGAGTATTGGTGAGGCTAAAGTAGAATATGGAAATCCTATTATCGAGGTTAAAATCGATAAAGAAGGGAAAAAATTACATATTATCGATCAGGGTATTGGAATGACTTCTGATGAAGTTGAAAAATACATCAATCAATTGGCCTTTTCAGGCGCAGAAGAGTTTTTGGATAAATACAAAGATTCTGCCAAAGATTCAGGAATTATTGGACATTTTGGCCTTGGATTTTATTCTGCATTTATGGTAGCTTCCAAAGTGGAAATTATCACTAAGTCATATAAAGACGAGCCAGCGGCACATTGGACCTGTGACGGAAGTCCGGAATTTACATTGGATCCAAGTGATAAAAACACTCGAGGAACTGAAATTATCTTACACATCGCTGAAGATTCTTTGGAATTTTTAGAAGATTTCAAAATCAATGAATTGTTGAATAAATACAATAAGTTCATGCCAATTCCAATTAAATTTGGAACGAAAACAGAGAAAATCGAACAGAAAAAAGGCGAATCTGTAGCTGAGGAAGACAAAGACAACCTATTTACTGAAGTGGAAGTTGATAATATTATCAATAATCCAAACCCTGCTTGGACAAAACAGCCAACAGAATTAGCTGATGAAGATTACAACAGCTTCTATCGTGAGGTTTACCCAATGCAATTTGAGGAACCATTATTTCACATTCATTTAAATGTAGATTATCCATTCAATTTAACTGGAATTCTATACTTCCCAAAATTAGGCTCGGATTTACAAATTCAAAAAGACAAGATTCAATTGTATCAAAATCAGGTTTATGTAACTGATAATGTGGAGGGAATTGTTCCTGAATTTTTAACGATGCTAAAAGGAGTAATTGATTCTCCAGATATTCCATTAAATGTTTCTCGTTCTAGCCTTCAAGCCGATGGCGCCGTAAAGAAAATTTCGAACTATATTACTAGAAAAGTAGCTGATAAATTGAAATCGTTATTTACAGAAAATAGAGAAGATTTCGAGAAAAAATGGAACGACATTAAAATCGTTTTGGAATACGGAATGCTTTCTGAAGATAAATTTTATGAAAAAGCAGGGGCCTTTACATTATATCCAACGGTTGATGATGCCTATTTTACTTTAGAGGAATTAAAAGAAAAATTAACTCCAAATCAAACGGATAAAGATGGAAAATTAGTTGTGCTATATGCATCTAATAAAGAAGCACAACACAGCTACATCCAAATTGCAAAAAATAAAGGATACGAGGTTTTATTACTTGATTCCCCAATTATCTCGCATTTGATTCAAAAAATTGAAAGCGACAATACTAACATGACATTTGTTAGAGTAGATTCTGATCCAATTGATAAATTAATCAAAAAGGAAGAAACTTCAATTTCTAAGTTATCAGATGATGAAAAAGAGAAGCTTAAAACAGTCTTAGAAGGATTTGTTCCAAAACAGAAATATTCTGTTCAAATGGAGGCTTTAGATAGTAATGAAGCGCCATTTATTATCACCCAACCAGAGTTTATGAGAAGAATGAAAGAAATGAGTCAAACTGGTGGCGGCGGTATGTTTGGAATGGGGAATATGCCAGAAATGTACAATCTGGTAGTCAATACCAATTCTGAATTGGCATCTAATATTCTAAATTCTAGCGATACTGCGAATCAAGAAAACTTGGTGAAACAAGCATTAGATTTGGCAAAATTATCTCAAAATTTATTAAAAGGTGAGGAACTTACCGCTTTTGTAAAACGTAGTTTTGAATTGATAAAATAAGCCTGACTTAATAAAAAAAAAAGACCTGTAAATCACAGGTCTTTTTTATTTTATTGCAATCCGTTTTGGTCGATAAGATACATTAAAGCGGCCATAGTTGCGGCTCCTAATTCTAATTCTCTCTTGTTTACTCCATCAAATTTGTCGTTTGCTGCATGATGGTAATCAAAATAACGTTGTGAATCGGGGTGCAAACCTGCTTTAATTATTTTAGCAGAAGTAAGCGGTTCTATGTCGGCACCTGAATGCCCTTTGGTGAAACTATGAATCAAATAGGGTTCAAAAAGACCTTTCCACATTTGAATTTTTGCAAGATTCAAAGCATCTGCCTCAAATGAAAAGCCTCGTGGAGTAAATCCTCCTGAATCACTTTCTAGGGCAAAAATATGATTTTCATTATTGGCTTTTGAGAGTTCTTCGTATTTTTTACCACCGCGACCCCCGTTTTCTTCGTTCATAAATAATACCGCTCGAATCGTGTTTTTTGGTTTATAACCAATATTCTTAAAAATATTTAATACTTCCATACTTTGTACTACTCCTGCCCCATCATCCTGGGAACCATCGGCTAAATCCCAAGAATCCAAGTGACCTCCAACCACCATAATTCTCTCAGGATACTCACTCCCTTTGATTTCTCCTATAACATTATAAGATAAAACATCTTCTAATTGCTCACAAGATTGCTTTAAGAACAATTTCAAATTAGGGTTTGCTTTTAGCGATTTGCTCAATAATTCCGCTGCGTTAGTACTAATTGCCGCTGCGGGTATGTATTTGTCTCTTGGTAGGTCACCATAACTTTGCGCTCCGGTATGAGGAAAATCATCCAATCTCATATTCATGGAGCGAACGATGGTTGCTACAGCGCCAAATTTTGAGGCTTCTTTTGCACCTCCAAATCTTTGATCAACACATCCACCATAAGAAGTAAATGTTTCTATATTATCCGGTTTCATTGGACGATTGAAAAATACGATTTTACCTTTAATTTTTTCCTCGCCTAATTCCGCTATTTCTTTGATGGAATGCACTTCAATAACTGCAGCGGTAAGTCCATTTTTAGGAGTTGCCACTGAACCCCCTAAAGCGCAAACAGGAATAGAAATTTTTGATTTATTGTCTAAAATATAAGCGACCTCTTTCTCACCACGAACCCATTTTGGGACCATGACTTCTTGAAGAAAAACACGATCTAAACCCAAAGTTTCTAGTTGGGATTTGGTATATTCCACTCCTTTTTGAGCACCTATTGATCCTGATAAACGGGAACCCACCTTATTCGACAAATCGTCCAACCAAGAGTAACATTTGGAATTGGTTAAAGCTGACTTATAAATTTCTTTGAACCTGATTTCATCGTTGCTTTGCGCAAAAGAGACTATCGAAAAAAGTAGAAGACAATAATATATATTTTTCATAAACCTAAATTTTATTTAGTAAAAATAGAATTTTAAAGCAATTAAACCAAACCTATATTTTTATAGTTTAAAAGCAACTGATCCATTTCAATTGATTAATTACCAATAATTCCTGTCTCCTCTTTTTTATCATTGTTCAATAAAATTGGAGTCTCTTTAGCCAATTTATTTTTTGTTGGAATCTTATAATTAACACTAAACCCAAAACGACGAGTATCCAATTTATTATTAGATAATAATGGGGTGTTGAAAGCCATAAACTCAGATTGATTGGTATTAAAAACATCATCCAAGTTAATTGAAACAGACAATTGATCATTTAAGAACTTTTTAGAAAACGACAAGTCTAGGGTATTGTTGAACGGTTTATTGGCAATGAAATAGTAGTAATTTCCTTTGGCAGTAATGTAACTGAAATTGGCTACAAACTTAATTTTACTAGGTAATACCAATTGTGACATTAAATTATATACCCAAAATCCTTTGGTTTCTATCGCTGGTAATTGATGTAATTGGTAGCCCGCATATACAAAAAGGAAGTTCATTTCATCTGGATTGACATTCATTTTCATCGTTTCTGCAAGACCTTTAGTAAACAACATGTAAGGAATAGGCAAACCAATATTAAAATTATGAACTTTTACTTCGGGTGCGTTTTCATTGGTATTAACCACTCCTCCATTTGAATTCAAACTCAACCTTTGTATCACTTGATTTTTAGCTGAACTTAATGAATATCCTATAAAAGCGTAATCATAAGCGCTTAATTTCACTTCATAATTATCATAGATAGTAGGTTGCAAATTTGGATTTCCAATAGTTGTGACGTTTTGATTTTGATAAGTAGTATTATTGGGATTTAACGCTGAAGTACTTGGCAAAGTAATCTTCTTATTGTAATTTAAATTAAAGAAAATCGACTTGTTAAAGTTATATTGTGCGCTTGCATTTGGAAAAAAACGAAACTGTTTGAAAGAAGTTAAAGCATTGGTATCTGTTTTTCCAGTAATATTGTAATCTTCAGCTCTACCGCCAAGAATAAAACTCAAGTTATTGAACTTGGTTTGTAATTCAAAATATCCTGCGGTAGTTTTTCTTTCGTAATCTAAGTTAATCACATTTCTATTTTGTGTTTGAAAACTCAAAACTTCATATAAACTCCCAAAACTCAGTTTGCCCTCTTCAGAAAAAGCAATTGGTTGGGAATAGTCAAACTTCAAGTTAGACAATTTTTGATCGGAGGAGTTTTCCAATCCAAAATTAGAATTCGTTGAATTAAAAATAAAACTATTTAGATTTCTATTGAAATTAAATCTAAAGTCTAATTTTTTAGTTTTGTCTGTAAATCTCTTTTGATAGGTTGCTACCGCATCTTGTCTCCATCCTTTAGAATCAGATTGATCTTGGGAAGAAAAACCAGGTACGTTTGTTAAAGTTGCATTTCCGTTGTTGCTATGATTTAAATCGTAGTTAAGTAACAAACGGTCGTTCTTATAATCAAACGTTAATGCCGATTTTAAAAAGTTACTTCTCCCCGTTCTGTCAGTTGCCGTAGAAGTAATTAAGGTTTGAGCTCCATTTTCTTCTTTAAATAAAGTAGCCCAAACTGCACTTTCTCTATAGTTTTGACCCATATTTAATTGCCAACCGAAGTATTTATTTTTGGCATTCAATAAAACACTATTATTAACTCTCCATCGCAAATGATCGTAGTTGGTTACATTAATGCTATTGGTATAAGTTGCGCTTAAAAAATTCTTAGCATTTCTATTGGTAATAATATTTAAAATTGCACCTCCAGAAGTTGCTGGAAATTCAGCTCCGGGCTGGGTGATTATTTCAATTTTTTCAATCGCATTTGCTGGCATTCCTTCCAAAAACCCATTCAATTCATTAGACGAAATATTTAAAGGTCTTCCGTCCATAAATACATCCAGTTGCTTACCTTGGTACATCATCCCAGCAATATCAGAGGAAATTAATCCTGGTAGCTTTTTTAACCCTTCTAAAACAGAACCAGAATTTAAACTGGGTTGGTTGGCAAAATCAAAAATGGTTCGATCGGCTTTTTGCTCAATTGCTTTTTTGCTTTTAACGATAGTAACTTCTTTGAGTTCTTCCGCTTTTTTATTAGTTTCTTGAGCAGAAATAGAAATAATTGTACCTAATAAAAAGGCTTGTAAAAAATAGATTTTTTTCATTGTTTAACTTCGTTTTATTGCAAAACGAATAAAAAGTGTTTTTGTTACGTTAATAATTGTAGTACTTTTTTAAAAATAAAAAGGATTTGCAAAAATACAAATCCTTTTAATACTATTGAGTTAATTATTATTAGTGACCACCAGTAACTGGCTTGTCGAAATCAATACCTTGGTTTTTTAATATTCCGCTTACTTTCCATGCATAAAATGCCAAATAAGCAAAACATAAAACCCCAACAATATAGCTGCTTTGAATACCAATACTTTCAGAAACATATCCTTGAATATAACTTACAATTCCACCACCCATAATCATCATTATTAAGAAACTACTTCCTTGACTGGTGTTTTTTCCTAAACCGCTAATTGCTAATGTAAAGATACATGGCCACAAAGTACTACAAAACAAACCTACACTTGTAAACGCATAAACGCTTGTCATTCCTGATGTTGCCATTCCAATTCCTAAAGCTATAATTCCTAAGACTGAAAATATAAGTAACATTCTAGCAGGATTCCCTTTGCTTAATATATCGGCAGCTATCAATACTAAAATAATTAAACCGTAAACATAAAATGGAGTTAAATCGTGTTTAGCAATTGCGTTTACCAATAAAAATACTCCAAAAGCCAAATAAGGCGCTAGGAATTTGAATATTTTTTGCAAGTTCATATCATTGGTAAAAGCTCCAACTGCACCAGTCCAACGGCCAATCATTAAACTCGCCCAATACAATGAAATGTAAGGAGCTATGTCTTGCATTTTAAATTTTAAATCGATTTCCATATAAGCTGGAAGATTACTTGCCGTTGATACTTCAACACCTACATAGACAAATATCGCAATCATACCCATGATTAATTGCGGGTATTTTAAAGCGGAACTTCTTGAAGAGCTAACCTCATTTTCCACTTCGACTACAGCCTCCGGTTTATCTGGAATAGAAGAAAACTTCAATAAAATGGCTACTAACAAAAATGCCATTCCTAAAACTAAGTATGGGATTTTTACACTTTCAATACTCATTTCAGTATCTGCTCCCGCAGCAGTTGACCCAAAAATTGCAAAACTTACTACCAATGGTCCAATAGTAGTTCCAAAATTGTTAATTCCGCCTGCCAATGTTAGTCTTTGAGAACCAGTTGTTATAGGTCCCATCGCAATTGCCAATGGATTTGCAACGGTCTGCTGCAATGAAAATCCTAATGCCACAATGAATAATCCAGACAACATTAATGTAAATGAACCTGTATTTGCAGCTGGATAAAACAATAACGTTCCTAAAGCTGATATTCCTAATCCTAGTGCAAGACCATTTTTATATCCAATTTTATTCACTAAATCTTCTTTCATTAAAAGTGAAATTCCCATATAAATAAGGGAGCCTACTGTGTAAGCTATATAAAAAGCCAATGATACTAACTGGCTTTGACCTTGAGTTAAATCGAAGGCTTTTTTAAATACTGGAATAAGGATATCGTTACTAGCAGCAACAAATCCCCAAAAGAAAAAAACGGTTACTAGGGGAATAAATTGTCCCCATTTTGTTTGAGCATTTTGTGAATTCATAAAGTTGGTTTAAAAGTTGGTTAAATAAATTTTAGCATTTTATTTATAACAATAATAAAATTATTGGAAGCCATAAACTAAATACTAATATTCGCTAAATATACATTTATAAAAAAAGATTATAAAATAATTATATAATAAATTTTTAAAACAAAATTTATTTCTGAGTTTTTGAAGGTACAAATCGGCTTATTTTCCATCTACAAAATCTTGTAAATACAGGAATCTTTCGGTTAGTTTTCCGTTTTCAGTAATTTTTGCCCGTTGTAAAATTCCGTCTTTATCGTCATTAAAAAAAGCAGGGATAACATGTTTCATAAACATTTCACCAAAACCTTCACTTGCATCTTTGGGCAATTCGCAAGGTAAATTGTCTACAGACATGACCACAATTGCTGCTGGATGAAACACATCCACTTCTTTATGTTCGCTTGGTAAATAACCAAAAAGTGGTTCGGCAATAGTTGATGCTTTAATCGTACAGGCAATTGGTCCATTCACATCGCAAGAAACATCGGCAACTACCTTAATGTTGCAATCATTAGCTTGAAGCATTTCTTGAGTTAAAATATATGGCGAATCATTTCCATAAAAATGACCCGCAATAAAAATATCGGAAACCTTCGTAAATTTCTCAAAATCAGAAGTGTATTCAGTTGGATTAGAGTAAAAATCATGCTTGCCTAATAACTTTCCATCCTTGCGCTTATTATAATCTAAGACGTCTATTTGAACATAAACTGGTTCTGAATATTTTTTTGATAGAAAATTTTCCACAGAAACTTGTTTCATTTTCATTGAATCTAAAATTTCTTTAGCTCCATTTCCTACTTTACCGCAACCCGTTAAAACAATTTTAATAGGAGGCAAAACTTGTCTTTTCAATTTTGCAACCAAATCTTCTTTTCCTGAGAGGGTTTCCGCTTTTGGAATGGTGAATAATCCGAATTTGATTCCAAACGCTCTAAAAGCATTGTACGCGCCCACAATTCCTGCATATCTTCCAAAGCCGATCAATCGATTATTAGTAGCATCAACAATAGTTTCGTGATCATAAAAATCGATATTTTTTTCAAGAAGAGCTTGCAATAATTTTCTATTATAGGGTTGCTTTTTTATAGTATGCGAAAAAAAGAAATATTTTTTATCTGGAATTAGGGAGTCAATAGGAACTTCTTTAACTCCAAATAAAACATCACAATCAGACATATCATTGGAAACATTTATTCCTAAATTGGAATATTGCTCGTCAGAAAAAACTCTAATATTGGAACTTTCAACTTTGATTTCAACAGTTGAATATTGATTTTTAAATTGAATCAATTCGCTAGGTGAAAAAACAACTCTCCTATCTGGTGGATTTTTTCTTTCTTTTATGATTCCAAATTTCATTCTTTAATTTCTTTAATTTTCATTCAAAAGTAAGCTTATGTGAATGGATGTCAAAATTTATTTTAATAAAATAAATTTCCTTTTTTATTGAGAAACAACTTCTTACAATTTCTACTAATTATTTAAGGTAAGTATAAATATATTTGGATTTGAAAATACATTACTTTGCTTTACATTTGCTCCTTTCCATATAAAATGAAATATAAATCATCCGTAATTTACATCACATTAATTTTTATTATTTTTCTTTGGTTTTTTTACAAATGTGAGAACAATAAAAACAATGAATCTTTAATTTCTTCCATAGAAATGATTCCTTCCGATTCTATTTTTCCTAAACTTTCTAATTCCTATATCAATTCTAAAAAATACAAAATTGACCATTTTTTCAATAAAAATTGGCCTTCAAAAAACAACAGTATAAGTTTTTTAGTGGCAAAGGATGGACAAATAATATATCAGAGTTATTCTGGTTTTGGTGATGTAAGAAATAAAAAACCTATTACAAGCGAAACACCCATTCATATTGCATCCGTTAGTAAAGTTTTAACGGCAACTGCAATATTAAAATTAATAAATGCAGGAGAAATTGAGTTAGATCAAAAAGTAACCACATTATTAAAAGGATTTCCTTATCCTGAAGTTACAATAAAAAATCTACTTAGCCATAGAAGTGGTATGCGCAATTATGCCTATTTTACTAATGATAAAAAAATATGGGATAATCATATAATTATGAGCAATCAAGACATTCTGAATATTATGATTAATAAGAAGATAGGTTTAGAAAGTGAAACCAATACCCGTTTCCAGTATTGCAATACAAATTATGCAATGTTGGCATTAATAATCGAAAAAGTAACAGGAAAAAGTTATCCTGAGGCCATGAAGAGGATGATTTTTAAACCTTTGGGGATGAAACATACATTTGTTTTTGATTATAAAAAAGATAAAAATATAATTACCCCTTCTTATAGGGTTAATGGAATGCAAATTGCTTTTGATTTTTTAGATGCAATCTATGGTGATAAAAATATTTTTTCAACACCCCAAGATTTATTGCTTTTTGATATGGCTACAAATTCTAAATATTTTTTAACTCCAAAATTACGAAGCCAAATATATCAAGGCTATAGTAATGAGCGTAAAGGTCAGAAAAATTATGGTCTGGGAATCCGAATGATTAATTTTGAAACAGGGCAAAATTTTTATTTTCATAATGGCTGGTGGCATGGAAATATGTCTTCCTACGTGACATTAAAAAAAGAAAATGTAACTATTATTGCTTTAACAAATAAATCCATGAAAAGTGTTTATAATATTAGAAAATTAGCTCCACTTTTTGGCGATTATCCATTTAATTTGGAAGAAGAATTTGGGGAGTAATAGAATTCTTTAACAGTAAAGTTTACAAATTTTATTGATTAATTATATAGACTTTAGTAATTTAATTGAATAAGTTATCATTTTGCCTCCTAACTCTAAAATTCGTATATTTGCCACTATATTTGGGGTCGACTGGTTTTGACAGCAAGTCGAATTGAAAAGTAAGCACGTCGAGAACTGGGACAATTCTCGTAAATAAAAGGTTTCAAAACACTTACACGGCGAAGGAAACTACGCTCTTGCTGCATAATCTGAATCATAGTAAGATTAGCCTCGTCCTACAAGGTAGGAAAGCAGGATTCACCACGAAAGCTTTGGTTTAT
>CANHHG010000053.1 GCA_947460615.1 Bacteroidota bacterium | reverse complement strand
GGAAATGACTGCTTCATTAAACAAAAAATAAGTCATTTATTTTGATAAAAAAGCCACGTTTTGCGTGGCTTTTTTTATTTATTTTCAAGACTAATTGCCTCTTCAATATACTCTAAAATAAGTTTCTCATCGATTTCTGATTTAGAGGTAAAACGCCATTGTCTTAAAGATTTTGTCACTCCTTCCTGTGCATTTACTAATACTTTATTGTTGTCTTTTAAATCGACTCCTTTATAAAACCAAAGAGCAAAATGGTTTTTAAATCCAGTGATTCCAACTACATTTTTTCCATTACTTGTATAAACTGGTGTTCCCCATTTTATGGTTTCAATTAAATTGGTTTTATAAATAATTGTTTGTAAAATTTCTAATTCTGTCGACCAATGATTGACTTTATCCCAAATGTGCTTTGGTTTATCTTCAAGGTTCATTTTGTAATTATTTCTGTTTGCTAAAATCTGAAGATGCCGTTAGCTGAGCAATCTTAACAATAACCTCAGTTGCTTTTTGCATACTTTCTACAGGAACATATTCGTATTTACCATGAAAATTATGACCCCCTGCAAAAATATTCGGACAAGGAAGTCCCATGTAAGACAATTGAGAACCGTCAGTTCCTCCACGTATTGGTTTAATTAAGGGTTTAATCCCCAATTCACGCATCGCTTTTTCGGCAATATCAACAATATATTTCACCGGCATCACCTTTTCTTTCATATTATAATATTGATCTTTTACCTCCGCTATACAAATGTCTTCACCAAATTGTTTAGCGTATTGTTTGTTGATTTTTTTTGCAATTTTATGAATAGTTTCTTTACGTTTTTTGAATTTACTTGCGCTATGATCTCTGATAATTAATTCTAAAACCGTTTCTTCGATACTTCCATTTAAATGGTGAACATGAAAAAAGCCTTCATAGCCTTTAGTTTCTTGAGGAGTTTCTCCTTTAGGTAATTGATTGATAAAATCGTTAGCAATCAACATCGAATTGATCATTTTTCCTTTCGCATATCCTGGGTGAACACTTTTGCCTTTAAAAGTAATTTTAGCTCCCGCAGCATTGAAATTCTCATATTCTAATTCGCCAATCTGACTTCCATCCATAGTGTAAGCCCATTGAGCACCGAATTTCTTTACATCAAATTTATGAGCGCCACGTCCAATTTCTTCATCGGGTGTAAATCCAACTCTAATTTTTCCGTGTTTAATATCAGGATTTTTAATCAAATATTCCATCGCAGTAACAATTTCAGTAATCCCCGCTTTATCATCTGCCCCCAGTAATGTCAATCCATCAGTGGTAATTAAAGTTTGTCCTTTATATAAAAGAAGGTCTTTGAAGTATTTTGGAGACAAGATGATATTTTGGTTTTTATTTAAAACAATATCATTTCCATCGTAATTTTTTACAATCTGCGGATTTACATTTGCTCCTGTAAAATCGGGTGTTGTATCAAAATGAGATACAAATCCAATAGTTGGAACATCATGACTCACATTACTCGGAAGAGTTGCCATGATATAAGCATTTTCGTCAATTGTTACTTCTTCTAAACCAATTGATTTTAATTCCTCAACTAATTTATTTGCCAAATCCCATTGTTTTTCAGTACTTGGAGTAGTAGTAGAGTTAGGATCTGATTCGGTATCAATAATTACATAACTAATAAAACGGTCGATGATATTTTGCATAAAATATAATTTTAAATGGTAGCAAATATAACTATATTTTTAAGTAATTTTTATCAGTTGTAATCGAAATAAAAATAAATATTGTTATAAATTGCATCTTTTAATATAACTAAATTAACTACCTTGAGTTCCACTAAAAACCAACATTTAAAAGTTCCTACTATATTAATTTATATTGGAAAAACACTTCAATTTTTCTCAATTAAATGGACCACTTTGTATCTCTCCAAATTGTTTACTACACCTATAAAACATAAAATTCCAAAGCGTGAATTACAAATGGATCGCAACAGTATTCAAACAAAGAGTATTGTTCCTGAAATAAATAAAGAAATTGTAGTATACCAATTAGGTGCTGGTGAAAAGAAAATACTTCTGGTTCATGGATGGTCAGGTCGTGGTACCCAATTGGTTAAATTTGCAGATGCAATTGTTGCAAAAGGATATTCTACAGTTAGTTTCGATGCACCAGCGCATGGAAAGTCTCCAGGAGCCACAACAATTATGACCGATTTTATAGCTTCTATTGCTGAAGTTGATAGAAAATTTGGTCCTTTTGATGCAGCAATTGGACATTCTTTAGGTGGAATGTCTTTGTTGAACGCTATTAAATCAGGATTACAAATTAATCGATTGGTTACCATTGGAAGTGGCGATAAGGTAAAAGACATTTTAATTGATTTTGTTGCAAAACTAGAGTTAAAACAAGAATTTAGCACCCATCTGCAAAAGCATTTTGAAAAGAAATACCATACTAAAATGGAATCCTATTCTGCCTACCTTGCTGTAAAATCGATTACCATTCCGGTATTGGTAATACATGATGAAAACGATGATGAAGTACCAGTTACTGCATCAAAGAACATTTATTCAAATTTAATTAATGGTGAATTACTAATTACCAATAATTTAGGACATCGAAAAATATTAGGAAACCAAGAGGTTATTGATAAGACCATTAATTTTATAATTAAATAACTATGAAAAAAATATTTATAATTTTACTATTTGGAATTTCTTGCGCTGGCTTAGCACAGAAAAAATCAACAAAATTTGAAATTCAAAAATCAGATTCCCAATGGAAAAAAGAACTTACACCATTGGAATATGAAGTATTAAGAGAAAAAGGTACTGAGCGACCATTTTCAGGAGAATATGTAAATAATTTTGATAGAGGAATATATGTTTGTGCAGCATGTGACCATTTACTTTTTTATTCGGATGCAAAATTCCATTCGGATTGTGGATGGCCTTCATTTGACAAAGCAGTAAAAGGTGCCGTAATTTACGTTAACGATTCAAGTCATGGAATGGATAGAACTGAAGTAAATTGTGCGAAATGTGGTGGTCATTTAGGACATGTTTTTGATGATGGTCCCACCAAAACAGGACAGCGTTTTTGTACCAACTCCGTTTCGATAAAATTTAAACCAACGAAAAAATGAGTATAATTATTGAAAAGACAGAGCAAGAATGGAAAGACCAATTGGGGTTAGAACGTTTTCGTATTCTCCGCCAAAAAGGAACTGAATTTCCAAATTCTGGAGAGTATAACATGCACTTTGAGTCCGGAACGTATCTTTGTGGAGGTTGCGCCGAACCTTTATTTGAAAGTGATTCCAAGTTTAATTCGCATTGTGGTTGGCCCTCTTTTGACGATTCAATTCCTGGGAAAGTTGAGTATATAAAAGATTCTTCACATGGAATGATCCGAACCGAAATTGTATGCGCTAAATGCAAAGGTCATTTGGGACATATTTTTGATGATGGTCCTACAAAAACAAGACAAAGATATTGTGTAAACTCTCTTTCAGTTGATTTTATTAAAAAATAATAATTTTCAACTTTCATAGTTTTAAAATAATAGAAATTTAAAAACCAATAACATGAAAAAACAATTTGGTGCCTTTATAATTATCGTAATAACGATTTTATCGTGTGCAAAAAATCCGTTTACAGGAAAAAAAACATTGAATTTTGTTTCTAATAGTGAGTTGTTTCCAACTTCATTTCAACAATATGGTACTTTTCTAAAAGAGAGTAAAGTAATTTCTGGTACTACTGATGCTAAGCGAGTAGAAAATGTTGGCGTAAAAATTAAAATCGCAGCTGAAAAGTATTTGGATGCTAACGGTTATAAAGATTATTTAAAGGATTATGCATGGGAATATAAATTAGTAGAAAGTAAAGAGGTAAACGCATGGTGTTTGCCAGGCGGAAAAATTGTTTTTTATTCTGCAATTTTGCCAATTTGTAAAGACGATGCTGGGATGGCAGCAGTTATGGGCCATGAAGTTGCTCATGCATTAGCCAATCATGGTGCTCAAAGAATGAGTGCGGGAATTCTTCAACAAGCTGGAGCAGGGATAGTAGGGGTTGCTGTTGATTCAAAAACCAATCAAGAAAAACAAATTTGGATGACTGCCTACGGCGGTATCACTCAATATGGAGGAATGCTACCATTTAATAGAAGTCACGAGAGTGAAGCCGATAAAATAGGTTTGATTTTAATGTCAATTGCTGGCTATGATCCAACAACGGCAATTTCCTTTTGGGAAAGAATGTCAGCCAATTCAGGCGGTAAAAGCCAACCAGAATTTTTAAGCACCCACCCATCAGATGCTACTCGAATCCAGAATTTAAAGAATTTGATTCCAGAAGCCAAAATACAAGCGGCTAAATTCGGTGTAGTTTTCAAATAATCTTTATCTTCGGACTTTAATTTTATTTAAATTCCAATTAATCCCTCCTCGTATATGTTAAATCTAGAAAAAGGAAATTCGAAATTATTAAACGCTTGGGCCTTCTATGATTGGGCAAACTCCGTTTATAGCCTGGTAATTGCATCAGCAATATTTCCAATTTTCTACGGTGCTTTATTTAAAATAAAAGGTAGTTTCTACATCGATGTTTTTGGTACCACTTTAAAAAGTACGGCTTTAATAAGTTTCGTAACTGCTGCCGCTTTTTTATTAGTTGCTATAATTTCTCCATTACTTTCAGGAATAGCCGACTTTATTGGAAACAAAAAGAATTTTATGAAATTTTTTTGTTATTTGGGAGCTTTATCTTGCATTGCTTTGTATTGGTTTTCATTAGAGAATATATATTGGAGTTTACTGGCTTATTTTTTGGGATTGGTTGGATTTTGGGGTAGTTTGGTGTTTTATAACTCCTATTTGCCAGACATTGCTTTTCCTGAGCAACAAGATAACGTTAGTGCCAAAGGTTTTTCTTTAGGTTATATTGGAAGTGTTATATTACTAATTGTAAATCTTGCAATGGTAATGAAACCTGAATTATTCGGAATTTCAGGAACTTCCGGCGAAGCTAAAATGACGGCCATGCGTTATTCTTTTATAACTGTCGGTGTTTGGTGGATTCTATTCAGTCAATATACTTATTACTATTTACCTAAAGGAAATAAGGGTAAAAAATTAACTAAATCAGTTGTTTTTAATGGATTTCGTGAACTTCAAAAAGTATGGAATTTGTTAAGTGAAAACCTACAATTAAAAAGATTTTTAGGAAGTTTTTTTGTTTATGGTATGGCGGTTCAAACAGTTATGATTGTTGCGGTATATTTTGGTGAACAAGAAATTCAATGGGCTACTGACAGTGAAAAAACTACAGGATTAATTATTAGTATTCTAGTGATTCAATTAGTGGCGATTTTAGGTGCAATTGTGACCTCTAAAGCTTCTGCAAAATTTGGAAATATAGTCACGCTAATTTTTTTAAATTGTATTTGGGCTATTTTGTGTGTGGCCGCCTTTTTTGTAACCAAGCCAACTGAGTTTTATATTACTGCAGGTTTTGTTGGATTGGTGATGGGCGGAATTCAAGCACTTTCAAGATCTACGTATTCAAAATTATTGCCAGAAACAAACGATACAGCTTCTTTTTTTAGTTTTTATGATGTAACCGAAAAAATAGGAATTGTAATTGGAATGTGTTTATATGGAATAATTGATCAAGTAACTGGAAGTCCAAGATATTCTATTATTTTCCTAGGTTTGTTCTTTGTTTCTGGAATAATATTGTTGTTAAGAGTAAGAAAAATTACTTAACAATAATATATTTAAATTATATTTGACAAAAATTAATATCAACAATATGAAAACAATTAAATTTTCAGCATTAGTCATTTCTATTCTATCTTTTTTTATATTTTCTTCTTGCTATATTGAACCTGTAGATTCTGATTTATTTGGAAATCTTATCAATCCTGCAAGTGTTGCAGGAACGTATCGAATGACCGCTTTTAATACTGGAATACCAACCGATTTAAATAATGATCGTATAGCTTCAACCAATCAAATGCTAGAAACTACTTGTTTTAATGGAAGTACAATTGTTATAAATCCCGATGGAACTTTTACGGCAACATCTAAAGGAGTTGATATTAGTGCGGCCTCTACTTTAAACTGTTTTTCAGATCCTGATTACACAGGAACTTGGACTCTAAATGCAACGGTTTTAAAGTTGACCTATATTGATTCGGGTGTTGTAGTTGACGAGTTGTTTTCTGTTTCTACTAATTCGTTACTTTGTTCTGTTCCTCAAGGACAAGTTGTTGGAACTACAGCTAATAATGTTCCAATATTTATAAATAGTAGTTATAATATAGTTTACACTAAATAATACTAAATAGCATGTCAATATTAAGCTATCTTTCTGAGGTAGCTTTTTTTTTCGAATGGCATAATGATTGCAATATCCATTCAAAATTATTTAAATTATAAATATTAATTACTTTGTAAATGCAAATAATCATATGATATAGTGATGATTATTTGTTTAAATTAATCGAAAAATGCAAATTCAATAACGACCTAATTTTATATATGTCAAACCCTAAAATAATTACCATTGACAATTTGTCACTTCAAGAATTTGATTCAGAAGCTGAACTAATTCCACTTTTAACTCCAGAAGACGAAGAAGAAATGAACAATGAAGAATTGCCCGAGTTATTGGCAATTTTACCTTTACGAAACACGGTACTTTTTCCGGGAGTTGTTATTCCAATTACCGCTGGAAGGGATAAATCAATTAAATTAATTAATGATGCGAATGCTGCAGGAAAGGCAATTGGTGTAGTTTCTCAAAAGAATGAAGATGTGGAGGATCCTACAGAGAATGATATACATGCTATTGGAACTGTAGCTAAAATTCTTAGAGTATTAAAAATGCCTGATGGTAATATTACCGTTATTCTTCAAGGAAAGAAGCGTTTTGAAATTGATAAAGTGATTTCTGAAACACCCTATCTTTCGGCAACAGTAAAGAATATTAAAGAATCTCAGCCTACAAAAAAAGACAAAGAATTCGATGTGATAATTGATTCTATAAAGGATTTGTCTATTCAAATAATTAAAGAAAGTCCAAATATTCCAACTGAGGCTACCTTTGCAATTAAAAATATTGAAAGCAAATCTTTCTTGATCAATTTTGTTTCTTCAAACATGAATTTATCAGTTAAAGAAAAGCAAGAACTATTAAATATTACTGAACTAAAAACTAGAGCTTTAGAAACTTTACGTTATATGAATATTGAGCTTCAAAAATTGGAGTTAAAAAATGATATTCAATCTAAAGTTCGCTTTGATTTGGATCAACAACAAAGAGAATACTTTTTGCACCAGCAAATGAAAACCATCCAGGAAGAATTAGGTGGTGCTTCTCAAGAAGAAGAAATGGAAGAAATGGCTGCTAAAGCTTCGAAAAAGATATGGAATGAGGAAACTCAAAAACATTTCGAAAAAGAGTTAGCTAAAATGAGAAGAATGAATCCCCAAGCTCCGGATTTTGGAATTCAACGTAATTATTTGGAATTGTTTTTAGATTTGCCATGGAATGAGTATTCTAAGGATAATTTTGATTTAAAAAGAGCTCAAAAAATTCTTGATAGAGAACATTTTGGATTGGAAGAAGTAAAGAAAAGAATGATTGAACATTTGGCAGTTTTAAAATTGCGAAATGACATGAAATCTCCAATCATTTGTTTAACTGGGCCTCCAGGTGTGGGTAAAACATCTATAGGAAAATCGGTTTCAGAAGCCTTAGGTAGAAAATACGTTCGTATTTCTCTTGGTGGTCTTCGTGATGAATCTGAAATCCGTG
This sequence comes from Bacteroidota bacterium, assembly GCA_947460615.1. Taxonomy (GTDB): domain Bacteria; phylum Bacteroidota; class Bacteroidia; order Flavobacteriales; family Flavobacteriaceae; genus Flavobacterium. The sequence continues at coordinate 6,233 of CANHHG010000053.1, read as the reverse complement.
GGCATAGAAAAACTTATATTGGTGCTATGTCAGGTAGAATTATACAGAGTTTGAAAAAAGCAGGGACCTCTAACCCGGTTTTTGTTTTAGACGAGATAGACAAATTAGCATTGGGGAATCAAGGGGATCCTTCATCAGCATTGTTGGAAGTATTAGATCCTGAACAAAACAGCTCTTTTTATGATAATTTCCTTGAATTAGGTTACGATTTATCCAAAGTGATGTTTATCGCTACTTCAAATAATATGGCAACTATTCAACCTGCATTGCGAGATAGAATGGAAATCATAAAAATGTCAGGTTATACTATTGAAGAAAAAATTGAAATTGCCCGCCAACATCTTTTTCCTCGTCAATTGAAGGAGCATGGATTATCACTTAAAGATTTGACTATCGGTAAAAAGCAAATAGAAAAAATTGTTGAAGGTTATACCCGTGAATCTGGGGTTCGTGGTTTAGAAGCTAAAATTGCACAAGTAATAAGAAATGCTGCTAAGTCAATTGCGATGGAGGAAGATTATAATAAAAAAGTTACTGATTCCGATATAGTAAAAGTCTTGGGAGTGCCAAGATTAGAGCGGGATAAGTATGAGAACAATGATGTTGCCGGAGTAGTAACTGGATTGGCTTGGACGAGTGTGGGAGGAGATATTTTATTTATTGAATCTTTAATATCTAAAGGTAAGGGTTCCATGACAATTACTGGTAATCTTGGAACCGTAATGAAAGAATCGGCGACAATTGCTTTAGAATATATTAAATCAAATGCGGAAATATTTGGAATTGATCCAGAACTATTGTCTAAATATAATGTTCATTTACACGTACCTGAAGGAGCTACGCCAAAAGATGGACCAAGTGCTGGAATTGCAATGTTAACGTCTTTGGTATCTTTATTTACTCAAAAAAGAGTTAAGAAAAGTCTTGCTATGACTGGCGAAATCACATTGAGAGGTAAAGTATTACCTGTTGGAGGCATAAAGGAGAAAATCTTAGCCGCCAAGAGAGCCAACATTAAAGAAATTATCCTTTGCCACGAAAATAAGAGCGATATAGATGAAATTAAATCCGAATATTTGGATGGCTTGACCTTTCATTATGTGAAAGAAATGAGCGAAGTACTAAAAATTGCACTTTTAGATCAGAAAGTTAAAAATGCAAAATCATTATAATTTAAAAACGGCTAAGAAATTAGCCGTTTTTTTTATTAAAAATAATATCTTCGCAATTACGTTAACTATGCATAAATAAATTGAATGCTTAACAAATACTCATATGCTTTTTTTCTGCTTTTTTGCACCGTTACATATGGTCAAATTGGAGGTCAATCTGTATATCAATTTTTGAATTTAGTTACCTCGCCTCGACAAGCGGCTTTAGGCGGAAAAACGGTAACCATATTTGACGAAGATGTTAACCAGGCCAATTTTAATCCAGCGACCATTAATCAAGACATGGACAATCACTTGGCTATGAATTATGGAAATTATTTTGGAGAAGTTACCTACGGAACGGCATCCTATGCGTATTCATTTGACCGTCATGTACAAACCTTTCAAGCTGGAATAAATTATATCAATTACGGAAAATTTCAAGGAACAGATGAAACGGGTAATCTTACCTCGGAGTTTACAGGTAGTGAAATTGCAATTTCAGCCGGTTATTCTTTTATGATTCCAGATATTCCGATTCATTTTGGAACTTCTGCAAAATTAATTTCCTCCAATTTAGAGAGGTATAATTCTTTTGGGGGTGCAATAGATATTGGTGCCTTGTTTATTGATGAAAGAAACGATGTGAATTGGGCTTTGGTGGTCAGAAATATTGGAACACAATTTACATCTTATTCAGGTGTGGATGAAAAATTACCCTTGGAAGTCTTAATTGGAGTTTCTCAACAAGTAGAAAATGTTCCAGTTCGCTGGCATCTAACTTTAGAAAATTTACAGCAGTGGAATATTGCTTTTTCTAATCCAGCTCGTGCGGTTGGGTCTATTGATGGAGGTTCAATACCGGAAAAAGTATCGGTGTTTAATAATGCCTTGCGACACGTTATTATTGGTGCAGAACTATTTCCAAAAAAGAGCTTTAATCTTCGTGTCGGATATAACTTTCGAAGAGGTGAGGAGTTGAGTGTTTTAGAACAGCGAACTTTCGCAGGAATATCAGTTGGTTTCGGATTAAAATTTAATAATCTAAAATTTAATTATTCTTACTCAAGATATACAATAGCTGGAAATACCAGTTTATTTGGTTTAATTATTAACTTTCAAGAATAGATTTTGAATAAAAAAATTACAATCGCAATCGACGGATTTTCCTCTACAGGCAAAAGTACTTTGGCAAAACAATTGGCAAAACATTTGGGTTATGTTTATGTTGATACTGGCGCAATGTATCGAGCTGTTGCTTATTTTGCAATGAAAAACGAGTTCATCAGTATTGATCATTTTGATAAATTTTCTTTGGTAAATAGTTTGCCTAATATAAAATTGCATTTCCAATTTAATCCCGAGTTGGGCTTTGCAGAAATGTATTTGAACAATGAAAATATTGAAAAGCAAATTAGAACCCTCGAAGTTTCTAACTTTGTTAGTAAGGTTGCAGAAGTTTCTGAAGTTCGTGCTAAATTAGTGGAACAACAACAAGAAATGGGTAAAAACAAAGGGATTGTAATGGATGGAAGAGACATTGCGTCGGTGGTTTTTCCAAACGCGGAGCTGAAAATTTTTATGACAGCCAGTGCGCAAACTCGTGCGCAAAGACGTTATGAAGAATTGCAGCAAAAAGGTGATTTGGTGACTTTTGAGGAGGTCTTAAAGAATGTTGAAGAACGCGACTATATTGATACGCACCGTAAAGATTCACCATTATTAAAAGATAAAAATGCGATTGAAATTGACAATTCCTATTTGTCTAGAGAAGATCAATTTGACAAAGTATTGAATTTAGTGACTACAATTTTGGAATAAAATGTCTGATTGTATTCATAAATTATTAGATTTACAAAACTATTAAATAACCAAAATTACATTCTATGAATATTAAAAATCGTCTTACTATAATGAGTTTCCTGCAGTTTTTTGTTTGGGGAGCTTGGTTGATTACCGTAGGAAATTATTGGTTCGCTTCAAAACAATGGAGTGGAGCTGAATTTGGAGCTGTATTTTCAACATTGGGACTTTCATCAATTTTGATGCCTGCATTAACAGGAATCATTGCGGATAAATATATAAATGCCGAAAAATTATATGGGATTTTACATATTCTAGGAGGTTTAATTCTTTGCTATATTCCACAAGTTGATTCACCAACTTCTTTTTTCTGGGTGATATTTATGGCGATGCTTTGTTATATGCCAACCATTTCACTTTCTAATTCTATTGCTTACAACATTTTAAAAAACAATAAATTTGACGTGGTAAAAGTATTTCCGCCTATTCGTGTTTGGGGAACCATTGGTTTTATAGTTGCGATGTGGATCACCAATTTATCAGGAAATAAAGCTTCAGCAAATATGTTTTACATTTCTGCAATAGCAGCAGTCTCATTAGGAATTTATTCCTTTTTTCTACCAAAATGTCCTCCTCAAAATCTTATTTCTAAAGATTCTACGTTGGCACAAAAATTAGGATTGGATGCTTTTAAGCTTTTCGGAACTTACAAAGTGGCTTTGTTTTTAATCTTCTCCATGTTTTTAGGAGCTGCATTACAATTAACGAATATGTATGGAGATACTTTCCTTTCTGATTTTTCTAAAGTTCCGGCCTACGAAAATTCATTTGTGGTTAAATATTCCACCATAATAATGTCGATTTCTCAAATATCAGAAACGTTGTTTATCCTTGCGATTCCATTTTTCCTAAAACGATTTGGTATCAAGCAAGTAATGTTGATTTCGATGGTAGCTTGGGTATTGAGATTTGGATTGTTTGCCTATGGAGATCCCTCGAGCGGACTTTGGATGATTATTTTATCTTGTATCGTTTATGGAATGGCCTTCGATTTCTTTAATATCTCTGGTTCGTTATTCATTGAAACCTCTACCGATTCTTCTATACGTTCTAGCGCGCAAGGGTTGTTTATGATGATGACCAACGGTTTTGGAGCTGTTCTAGGAAGTTCTATTAGCGGTTATGTTATTGATAAATATTATACTTTTGACGGTAATAAAGATTGGCCTTCTATTTGGTTGTGCTTTGCAATTTATGCTGCGGTAATTACAGTAGCCTTTGCCTTGTTTTTCAAACACGAACACAAACCTGATGAAATTTCAGAAGTAACTCATTAATTGAAACTACTCATAAAAAAAACCCGATAGCGTTTGTTATCGGGTTTTTTGATTTAGATGTCGAAATAATTCAGTGGAAACAAATTATGATTTTCAAAACACCTTAGCCCCTATTATGGCGTGTGTTTGAGATATAGAAAAAATGGAGAACTTATTTCAGTAATTAAATTTCTAACAATATCCCGATAATTAGTCCAAAAGATTAATTGTTTTATATAATTGATAGCTAAGGGTTTAGTTTTCTGGAAAAAACTTTGCGAATAAATAAAAAAGAATTACTTTTGCCAACCCTTATAGTGAGTTAGAGTTTCTATTCGGGATTATCAATTAAATCAAACAACTTCTGTTGTTTTCTATCACATTACGAGACTCGAGAAAATGCAGAATACAAATTATTTATCAGCATGTCTGAACAATTAAAATCACAAGAGCAGTTTTTAGCAGAATTTAACTGGCACAACTTTGAAGAAGGTATTGATGCCGTTGACGAAAAAAACTTACAAGAATTTGAACAATTAGTTTCTGAAACTTTTATTGATACTGATCAAGAAGAAGTTGTTGAAGGTAATGTGGTACGTATTACAGATAGAGACGTTATCGTTGATATCAATGCAAAATCGGAAGGGGTTATTTCTTTAAACGAATTCCGTTACAATCCAGCTTTAAAAGTAGGGGATAAAGTAGAAGTATTAATTGATATCCGTGAGGACAAAACGGGTCAATTGGTATTGTCTCACAGAAAAGCACGTACTATTAAATCTTGGGACAGAGTTATTAGTGCAAATGAAACAGGAGAAATTGTTACTGGTTTCGTGAAATGTAGAACTAAAGGAGGTATGATCGTTGACGTATTCGGAATCGAAGCCTTCTTACCTGGATCTCAAATTGACGTTAAACCAATTAGAGATTACGATGTTTATGTAAATAAAATGATGGAATTCAAAGTGGTGAAAATTAACCACGAATTCAAAAACGTAGTGGTTTCTCACAAAGCGCTTATTGAAGCGGATATTGAAGTACAGAAAAAAGAAATCATCGGTCAATTACAAAAAGGACAAGTATTAGAAGGTATTGTGAAAAACATTACTTCTTATGGTGTGTTCATTGACTTAGGTGGTGTTGATGGATTAATCCACATTACAGATCTTTCTTGGAGTAGAATTAACCACCCAAGTGAAGTTTTAGAGTTAGATCAAAAATTGAATGTTGTTATTCTTGACTTCGATGATGAGAAAACAAGAATCCAATTAGGATTGAAACAATTAAATGCTCACCCATGGGATGCTTTAAATGCTGAATTAAATGTAGGTGATAAAGTAAGTGGTAAAGTTGTTGTAATCGCTGATTACGGTGCTTTCATCGAAGTTGCTGAAGGTGTTGAAGGTTTAATTCACGTTTCTGAAATGTCATGGTCTACGCACTTGCGTTCGGCTCAAGATTTCGTAAAAGTGGGTGATGTAGTGGAAGGAGTTATCTTAACTTTAGATAGAGACGACCGTAAAATGTCATTAGGTATCAAGCAATTAACGCAAGATCCTTGGACAGACATCACTTCTAAATACCCTGTAGGTTCTAAGCACACAGGAATTGTTAGAAACTTTACCAACTTTGGAATATTTGTAGAATTAGAAGAAGGAATTGACGGATTGATTTACATTTCTGACCTTTCTTGGACTAAGAAAATCAAACACCCATCTGAGTTTGTAAACGTTGGTGAAAAATTAGACGTAGTAGTATTAGAATTAGATGTTGAAGGTCGTAAATTATCTTTAGGACACAAACAAACTACTGCTAATCCTTGGGATCAATACGAAGATTCATTTGCAGTTGGAACAATCCACACTGGTGAAATTTCTGAAATTGTTGACAAAGGAGCTACTGTAGAATTTGGTGATGATATCGTTGCTTTCATTCCTACACGTCACCTTGAAAAAGAAGACGG
>CANHHG010000052.1 GCA_947460615.1 Bacteroidota bacterium | reverse complement strand
CTGCAGACGTAAATAAATTAAGAACAATCACAGGTGCAGGGATGATGGACTGCAAAAAAGCATTAGTAGAAACTGATGGAGATTTTGACTTAGCAATTGAAAACCTTCGCAAAAAAGGTCAAAAAGTAGCGGCTAACAGATCAGACAGAGAATCTACTGAAGGAGCTGCAATTGCAGTGGTAAATGCAGAGAAAACTGCTGGTGTAGTGATCACCCTAAACTGTGAAACTGATTTCGTAGGAATGAACGAAAGTTTTGTTAAAATGGCCTTTGATATGGCTAATTTAGCATTAAATTTTAATTCAAAAGAAGCATTTTTAGCTGCTGATTTTAACGGAATTACTGTTGCTGAAAAATTAATTGAGCAAACAGGAGTTATAGGTGAAAAATTAGAAATTAGAACTTTCGAAAAATTAGAAGGTGCTTTCATCGGTTCTTACATTCACTCGGGAAACAAAATTGCTACAATCGTAGCATTATCTGCTAACATTGATGGCGCTGAAGAAGCAGCAAGAAATGTAGCAATGCAAGCGGCGGCGATGTCTCCAATTGCTTTAAATGAAGAAGGGGTTGATTCAGAAATCATCGCTAAAGAAATCGAAATTGCAAAAGATTTATTACGTCAAGAGGGTAAGCCTGAAGCGATGTTAGAAAATATTGCAAAAGGTAAATTAGCTCGTTTCTTTAAAGACAACACTCTAGTAAACCAAGATTACATTAAAGATAGCAAAATGAGCGTTGGTGCTTATGTTCAATCTTTAGATAAAAACTTAACGGTTACTGGATTCAAAAGAGCTTCTTTAGGATAGTTCATTTAAGATTTTTGAATTTAGATTTAAGAATTCAAATACCATATAAATTCCATTTCAAAACCATTTGAAATGGAATTTTTTTATATTTGAAATCGTCAAAACAAATAAACATGGAAGAAAAAAAGAGATGTAAGTGGTGTGTAGGAATTGAAATCTATGAAAAATACCACGATGAAGAATGGGGAGTTCCTGTATATGACGATCAAAAATTATTTGAATTTCTGATATTAGAAACTTTTCAAGCAGGTTTAAGTTGGATTACCATATTAAAAAAACGCGAGAATTTTAGAGCAGCATTTGACCAATTTGACTATTTAAAAGTAGCATTATATTCTGAAAATAAAATTCAAGAATTGATGCAAAATGCTGGAATCATTAGAAACCAATTGAAAATTCGAGCCGCAGTAACTAACGCCTATTCCTTTATGAAAATACAAGAAGAATTTGGGAGCTTTAGTAATTACATATGGGCATTCATCGACAACAAACCAATAGTGAACCGCCCAATCACAATGAAAGAAATCCCTTCAACATCTACTGTTTCAGACCAGATAAGTAAAGACTTGAAAAAAAGAGGGTTTAAATTTGTGGGATCAACGGTAGTTTACGCTCACATGCAAGCTACTGGAATGGTTGATGATCACGTTGCCGATTGTTGGAAAAGAAATTAAAATTCTGCATTTAATAGTTTCATAAAATCATCCCGATCTATTTCTCTACAACCTAAACTAGCAAGGTGGTCATTATAAACTTGACAATCTAGTATTTTAAAATTCTCGGATTTCAAATGATCTACAAGAGTTATAAAAGCTAATTTTGAAGCGTTACTTACTTTTGAAAACATACTTTCTCCACAAAAAACAGTTCCTAATTCAATTCCATACAGCCCACCAACTAACTCCTCATTTTGCCATACCTCAACAGATTTAGCAATTCCCAATTCGTTTAATTTACAATAGGCTTCAATCATATCTTGGCTAATCCAAGTACCTTGCTGACCTGCTCTTTTAATACCACTACAATTTGATATTACAGCTCTAAAATCTTGATTGAAAGTTACTTTAAATGTATTTCTATTCAGTATATTTCTCATGCTCTTAGAAACAATCAATTCGTTGAAAAACAAAACCATTCTAGACTTTGGGGCCCACCAAAGTATTGGTTCTCCTTGATTAAACCATGGGAAAATACCGCTCTTATAGGCTAATAACAATCTCTCAGAAGACAAATCACCTCCAAAGGCAAGTAGGCCTTCAGAGGAAGCATTGGAAACTGGGGGGAAATATAGGTCGTCGGAAATAGGATACATTTCGTTCAGAAAAATTATAGAATTTAATTGTATTCATTTAATATAAACAAAATTAGCAATATCTTTATCAAAAAAAATTTAAATGAGAAAATTAGTAATTCTACTATCACTATTATTTACTACTTCTGTTGTTTTAGCTCAAATAAAAGACAGCATTTCTGACACTTCAAAATACCAAAGTTATACCAACAAAAATGGAGAAACTTATACTTATAAAAAACCACGCTTTTTCGAAATGATTACCAATGTTCCAAAAAATGTATACGGAACGATAAATGATTTTGGATACAAGGAGAATTTAATTGCTTTAGGAGGTGCAACAGTAATGACCCTAGCAATTATTCCTGAAGACCAACATTTACTAGATCAATCCAGAATAATTGGGGAAAAAATAGGTTTAGAAGAGGTAGCAAGATATAAAAGTTTTGGTCCCTTAAGTAATATTCCACCTAATATAACTTCTGCAATTTATTTAATTGGAAATGGCACTACTCCAATATTATTGAGCATGGGTTTTGCAACTTTTGGATTAATAAAAAATGATTATCGCTCTCTAAATACTGCGACAGGTCTAGTAGAATGCGTTTTAGTTTCTGGTGTTTTTAGTCAAACTATTAAAAGAATTTCGGGAAGACAAAGTCCAGCACCAGCAAATATGGATGGAAATCCTGGTGGGGACTGGAATCCACTTCCAAGTTTTAGCGCCTATGGTAAATACACTCCTAATTACGATGCCATGCCGTCAGGACATGTAATGACAGCGACGGCTGCATTGAATGTAATATTAGGCAATTACCCTGATAAAAAATGGATTAAACCAGTTGGCTATAGCCTCATTGGTCTTTTAGGATTTAATATGGTTCAGGCAAATGTTCATTGGTATTCCGATTATCCAATTGCAATGGTTATGGGCTATATTATTGGGAAAAATATTGCTAAAAGTAAAATCACCAAAACCAATTCAAATTTTGAATCTTCAAAAAAATATACCTTTAATTTCAATGCTTCCAGAAGTTATGGCTATAATTTTATTGGCGCAAACATCACTTTTTAATTGCAACCCATGAAAAGTAAAATTATTATTGCACTTTCCTTACTTATTTGTTTAAAAGGAAACGCACAACAAAAAGATTCTATTCAATTATTAATTAAAGATGATAAATTGACTTATAAGCAATTTATTGTTCCAGCTGTACTGATCTCTGGGGGTTTAGCAATGAAAAATACTCCCATGAATAAGAATCTACAAACCGACTTTAGAAGGGTTTTAGGTGAAGATTTTCATAACAAAATTGATAATTATATTCAATATGAAGCGCTATTGCAAATCTATGGAGGACGGTATTTAGGATTAAAGCCAAAGCATGATGCGCTGCAACAAACCATAAATATTGTTGTTTCAAATGCAATTATGGGAGGAATAGTTCAATCAATGAAATTCTCGTTTAAAGAATTGCGCCCTGATGGAACCGATGAATTGAGTTTTCCTTCTGGACATACAGCAACTGCTTTTACCAATGCTTCGGTTTTATTTTACGAATATAAAGAGGCAAATATCTGGTACGCTAGTAGCGGTTATTTATTTGCAGCGGCAACAGGATTTTTAAGAATTGCGAACAATAAACACTACACTTCTGATGTGCTAGCTGGGGCTGGAATTGGAACAGCGGTTGGACTTGCTGTTTCCTATTGGAGTCCTTTTAAATCGCTTACATTTGGAAAAAATAAAACCCACGCTTTAATTTATCCCCAAATAGGAACCAATTATGGCATAGGTTTATTACTTAAAAATTGATACTATTTATCAATTATATTTTTAGAATGGCAAATCGTCGTGCTCTTCTTCTTTAAAATTTTCAGCTGGCGCAAATGTTTCAGCAGCTGGCATTGGTGCAGCAGGAGCTGGTGCAGCCGCACCTAACTTTTCAACTCTCCATCCTTGAATAGCGTTGAAATATTTAGTAACACCTTGTGGATCAACCCATTCGCGACCTCTTAAATTGATAGATACTTTTACAGCATCCCCCACTTGATAGTTATTTAATAAATCACATTTGTCTTGAACAAATTCAACTAAAATATGTTGAGGATATTGCTCGTCGGTGGTAACCACTAATTCTCTTTTTAAGAAACTTCCACTACCTACATTTTTTGATTCCCCAAGCATTTTAATTTTCCCTGATACTTCCATTTTACTTCTTTTATTTTATTATAAATTATTTTGCTAATATTACTTTCCAAGCGGAATCTACATCATCTTGATCCAAATATTCCTTGGCTTTTTTAAACTGTTTTAATTGATCGTCAGAACTTAAAACCCCTTTAACGGCAAAATTCTGCTTTACAAATATATCAATTTCTTCGGTTGTAGGCAACGCCTCAATATTTCCTAATTTTCCCAAATCATTCCCATCAAAAATTGCACTTTCCTTAACAAAATTTGGAATTTGATCCACTCCTATTCCTAGCGTAGTTATTGGCTTGGCCACTTCAAATAATCCTTGATTAGCTCTTGAATACCAATTGCCACCCATTCTTGAAACTAAATCTATTTTAACAGGATCGATATTGCCATTTTCATCCAAAACTGACTCACTAATATGCATTTTTAGTATTTCACAAATAACCAAATTCCCTGCTCCACCTTGTGTTCCTAAACTAATGATTTCATTCACTTTGCATTCAAATTGAACTGGTGATTGTGCTACACGGTAGGGCTTTACCCTTTCAGAAGGAATTGCCGTAAATCCTGCTTTTACAAATTCGCTTACTCCTTCAGGATATTCAGAACTTGACAATGAGGTTTGTTGCACAATATCAAAATTAACGACGTTAATTACTACTTCACGAGTCGCTTCAGCGTTAATTAATGTATGCTTAATCGTATTGTCTCGTACCCGTCTTGCAGGTGAAAATATTAATATTGGTGGATTTGCACTGAAAATATTAAAAAAGCTAAACGGAGATAAATTTGGAACTCCATTTTTATCGATTGTACTTGCAAAAGCAATGGGCCTTGGACCTACGGCACTTTGCAAATAGCCCTGTAATTTAGCTGAAGAAACGTCTTTTGGATCAATGCTTATCATGAAAAACAATTTTAACAAATATAATAAATTGTTTCAAAAATGAAGTAAGAATAATTCTAATATTAATTTTGAAATTAGAATTTCTATTTCTGTAATGGTAATCATATTATTTTATTATATTTATCGTTATTATGACTTTACAAAAGTAACTTATGCAATTTTCTAATAAACGAAATTTTACTCGGTGGTTTATTATTTTCTCCTCGTTTATTTTCATTGTTTTCATACTTTGGAACACCTATTCCTTTTTTCAGATATTCAAAAATGAAGAGCGTTTAAAGATGGAATATTGGTCGGAAGCACAAAAAACTTTAATAAATAGTGATATCAATACTGAGGTAGCACTTCCTATTAAAATAATCGGAGACAATAAAACAATCCCAATTATTTTAACCGACGAAAAAGACAGTATTATAGGCCATAACAATATTGACGAAAAATTAATGTCGATACCCGAAGAAGCCAAAACAATATTAAAAAAATTAAAAAAAGAGAACGACCCCCTAAAATTTGAATATGTACCCGGCAATTTTAGATATATCTATTATGGAAATTCTGATCGATTAAATAACCTCATCTTTTTTCCAATAGCCTTTTTATTGATTATTTTACTATTCGCCCTTTTAGTATATAATTTCTACAGAAGTACTAAAATGGCTACAGAAAATAAACTTTGGGCGGGAATGGCGAAAGAAACTGCGCATCAAATTGGCACTCCATTATCCTCATTAATTGGATGGCTAGAAATATTAAAGGCTGAAAATGTATCCGATTCAACCGTTGCAGAGATTGAAAAAGACATTGATCGACTTCAAAATATTACAGATCGATTCTCAAAAATTGGCTCAGAACCGGTTTTAGAAACCAAAGATATCATTTCAGAAACCGAAAATTCATTTCAATATTTACAATCTCGATTTTCAAAACAAGTGGCATTTTCATTTGAAGCCCCTGATTTTCCTATTTTAGTTTCACTAAATCCAATTTTGTTCAGCTGGACCATTGAAAACTTAGTTAAAAACGCCATTGACGCGATGAGAGGAAAAGGCAAACTAGCCGTTTTGATTACTTTAGACGGTGATTCCGTAAAAATAAATGTAACCGATTCCGGTAAAGGAATTCCAAAAAAGCAATTTAATAAAATCTTTGAACCCGGATTTACAACAAAAAAAAGAGGTTGGGGATTGGGACTTTCTTTAACAAAAAGAATAGTTGAAGAATACCATGATGGTAGAATTAGAGTATTAAATTCTGAAGTGAATAAAGGAACTACTATTCAAATTAGTTTCAGAAAAATATAACTCGAGTCGTATTTTGGCTATAAATTTCCTCTTATTTGCAATGCCAACTCAGTAAATTCCTCTTTGGATAAAGTGACTTTCTTTTGGAAACGGATGTCCTCCATTTCATTCAATGGAATTAAATGAACGTGGGCGTGAGGAACTTCTAACCCTATGACGCTCATGCCAATTCGTTTACAAGGAACTGTTTTTTCTAAAGCAATAGCTACTTTTTTAGAAAATTGCATTAAACCAAGGTATAGTTGGTCGTCAAGATCAAATAGTTTATCCATTTCTTGTTTTGGAATGCATAAAGTATGTCCGATTGCATTTGGATTTACATCCAAAAAGGCTAAAAAATTATCGTCTTCAGTGATTTTATAACAGGGAATTTCCCCATTTATGATTTTTGTAAAAATACTTGACATTTAGAAATGTTTAATTGTTAAGTTGTAAAAGGCTTAAACGATTTCACAACTAAACGATTCAACTATTTAGTCTCTTGAAACTTCTAAAATTTCAAATTTCAAGACTCCGTTAGGAACCGTAATCTCTGCAATTTCACCAACCGATTTGCCTAATAAACCTTTTCCAATAGGAGAAGTTACAGAAATTTTCCCTGTTTTTAAATCGGCTTCACTTTCCGCAACTAAAGTGTATTTTAATTCCATTGAATTCGTCAAATTTTTGATTTTTACATTGGATAAAACCAAAACTTTAGAAACGTCTAATTGTGTTTCGTCAATTAATCGAGCGTTAGAATGTACTTCTTCCAATTTAGCAATTCTCATTTCTAACATTCCTTGGGCTTCCTTTGCAGCATCGTATTCGGCGTTCTCTGACAAATCACCTTTATCTCTTGCATCCGCAATGTCCTGAGATGCTTTTGGCCTCATCACATTCTTTAAATGGTCTAATTCTTCTCTTAATTTCTTTAATCCCTCAGCGGTATAATAAGATACTTCACTCATAATTTAATCGTTTATATAAAATAGAAAAAATCCCATCGGGACGGGATTTCTTTTTACAAAGATAGTTGTTATTTTTTTTAATCAAATAAATATATGTAAATCATATATAATTCAAAGTTAAATAAATTAAATTTGTTACCACTATTCTTCTATTAAAATTTGTTATGAAAAAATACTTCTATATCCTTTTGATACTAATTCTATGTAATTGTAGCAATGATCAATTTAATAATAGCAACCCCTATATTCCAAATTATAGTTTTTCAATAAATATAAATACCGATTTACCAACTTACAATAGTCTAAAATTTGTAAGTAACGGGATGTATATTCCAAATGCGGGTGCTCGTGGAATTATCGTTTTTAATACTACTGGCACATCATACGTTGCCTACGATGCAGCATGTCCAAACCAAGCACTAAGTGCCTGTTCAACCTTATTCGTAAATGGTATCAATGCAAAATGCAATTGCGATAATGCTGAATACAACCTTTTTACTGGTCAAAGTCCCGGCAAAGAATATCCAATGAAAGCCTATAGAGTGGAAGTTATTGGTGCAATTATTCGCGTTTACAATTAAAATTTCATCGAAATTCCTGCTAAGAAATTTATTCCCGCTTGAGGATAATACCCCACCCCATCTAATGTAATTGTACTCCCAGGATTGGTCCAAGTGTCATCATAAGTATAATAATAACCATTTGAAACGTATTTCGTATTGAGAAGGTTATTTACTAAAACAGAAAACAAAACCGATTTAAATACATTTTTTGGTTGGATTTCATACGATATATTTAAATCGTTTACAAAATAACTTGGCAATTCTGAATTTGCGGAATCAATATTTCCCATAAATTGTTTGCCTACAAATTTTGATAAAATACTAAATTGGAGGTTTTCGCTTGGCGCAAATGTCACCCCGTTTCCTGCCACAATGTTAGGAGAAAAAGCAATATTGGTGTTGCCATAATTGATTAGATTCCCGTCTTTTTGAAAATAATAATCCTGATTTTTATTATTGCTAAAAGCAAAATTTGGACGAAGTAACCAATTATTTGAAAGATAAATATTGGCGTCAAGCTCCAATCCTAAACGGTAACTATCACCCACATTTTCTCGTAACGGCGCACCTACTTCATTAAGAGCTCCCGTTAAAACTAATTGGTTTTTATATTTCATGTAATAAGCCGTAACATTTAATTTTGCTTTTTCTGAAGACAATCGCCATCCTAATTCAAAATCATTTAATTGCTCTGGCTTTGGTGTTCCGCTAGTATAATCATCACGGTTAGGCTCTCTATTGGCTCTAGCAAAAGAAAAATATAAGGTGTTTTTTGAGTTTATATCATAGTTAAATCCTGCCTTTGGATTGAAAAAATTAAAATTGTCATTCACTACTCCTGTTTCTAAACTATTGGCTTTATAATGTACATTTCTAATTTGCAGATCACCATAAAAGCTAATTTTTTCTGACAATTGGAAGTTCGCTTTAACAAATAAATTTCCGTCTGTTTTAGTGGCAAAATCATCATAATAGCGATCTCCTAATTCACTCTGGGAAGCATTTCGAGCCCAAATTACTTTTCCAAAATGAGCGCCTTCATATTTATTATAAGCACCACCTATTACTAAATTAAACTTTTCCTCTTTATAATTGGATGAAAAAGTAGTTCCATAAAAATCATTATCCAACCATTTTTGACGAATTAAATCGGTTGAAACTTCCGTGCCAACAGGCATTAATCCATAATCGGCGAAAGCAGCATCCTCCATATAGTTTTCAAAATATCCTTTTCCTTTCGTATAATGAAACGCCAAATTGGTATTCCACTTATCGGAAATTTTTTCATTCCAATGCAATTGATAATGATCTTGTTGGTAGTTGTCGGTTTCATTTTCATAAAAACGAATATTTCCAAACTGATCAGTAAACATACCCGCTGAATTGAATGTCCTATCGCTTTCTAAAGTAGCGGCATCAATTCCATTCCACGATTGATAGGTTTTTTCTTTACCCCCAAATACCAATGCTTTAATTAAGGTGCTTTTCCCAACGTAGCTCGCTTGTAAAAAGTATGATTTTAAATCGGAACTTGCTCGATCAATATAGCCATCGGATTTTAACACAGACATACGACCTGCAATTTCAAATTGGTTATTCATTAAGCCAGTACTAAATTTAACGGTGTTTTTCCTTGAATTAAAACTACCTCCAGAATTGGAAATCTCTCCACTACTCGCTTTTGAGTAGTTATCAGTTAGCATATTTAGACTCGCTCCAAATGCACCAGATCCATTTGTTGACGACCCTACCCCACGCTGTAATTGGACACTTTCTAACGAGGAAGCAAAATCGGGCATGTTTACCCAATAAGTACCTTGGCTTTCTGAATCGTTATAAGGAATTCCATTAATGGTGATATTTACTCGAGTAGCATCACTACCCCGTACACGAATTCCAGTATAACCTATACCATTTCCAGCATCTGATGTCGTTACTACCGAAGGTAAATAATTCATCAAAATGGGAATGTCCTGACCTAAATTTCGAGTTTTAAATTCTTTTTTAGTCAAATTAGTGAAAGTAACCGGGGTTTTTGAATCTATTCGAATTGCGGAAATTAACACGGCATCTAACTCATTGATTTTTGTAGTATCCTTTTGAGTTTCTTGGGAAAAAGCGCCTAAGGTAACAAAGAAAAGGAGAAAAAATAATAATTTAAATGATTTTCTCCTAACAGGTTGTAATTTGAAATTATTTTTCATTCGTAAAATAGTTACGAATAACAAGGGGGAAATTATTCTATAGTTTAATAAATTGTTGTTTTGAAAAAACGGCTTATCGCAATCTTTTCATTTTTTCCCTTGGCAGCATTACCTGCCCAGGTTCTTTGGGTATAATCTCAGCTCGTAATTTAGAGCACCCCTTTGAGACAGAACAAAAGTAGTTTATAAATTTTGAATTACGAAAGAGGAATAACAAAAAGATTAAAATTCTGGTTTCTTCCTATTATTTTTCGTTTCTGATAAAGTCTTTTTATCTTTTAAACGTTTTCTTATCACTGACTTAGGGATTTTGGTAGCCTTCCTAATTTTCGGAATAAACAAACCTTGTTTAATTATAGTCAGAAATCTTTTGATA
The DNA here is from genome assembly GCA_947460615.1 of Bacteroidota bacterium. GTDB lineage: Bacteria > Bacteroidota > Bacteroidia > Flavobacteriales > Flavobacteriaceae > Flavobacterium. The sequence continues at coordinate 3,995 of CANHHG010000052.1, read as the reverse complement.
ACAATTTCTTTGTTTTTGAATTGGCTGCGATCTTCATCGCAATTCAAAATCAGGATTTGGTCGTTGGTGAGTCGGGAGGTTAAATTAATTTCCAACAGCATTTTCTCTTCCTCGGTAAACTCATTGGAATTTTTTAAATCAAACGAAAGGACCACTTTTGAAGATACTTTATTTACATTTTGCCCGCCCGCTCCACTACTTCTTACCGCTTTAAACTGTAATTCAGAAATCAATTTATCTGTTTCCATAGGTGGATTTAATGATTTTGATGCGTGGGTTTCAACAAATCGTTGACTGTTTTCACTGGATTGAATGTTACTAAAGGAACCTCAACAAAAATGGTGATCCAATTGGCCATGGCACCATTCCATAGACCTGGCAATTCAAAGGCTTTAATAGGTTTTCCAAATTTATTTTTTTCAACAATAAAACCACTTTGGTGATCGATGAAATTTCTAAAATCGAATTTTGAACCCTTATAATCCTTCAAACCGCAAACTAAATCTACAGGATTAAAATGAGTGGCTTTACCAGCTATTAAAGATTGACTCTCATTGCTAAAATCAATTTGTGCCGATTCAACAATTTGTAAAGTAGTATTGCCATTGGTATCGGTTACCCAAAATGGCCCTCCTCCGGGTTCTCCTTCATTTTTTACCATACCGCAAACGCGAATTGGGCGATTCAAAATTTCTTTTAAATAAGTGATTTTATTCTCCAGAGTATATTTTAAAAAATCCGGATTTACTTTACTGTTCAATTGCTGTTCAATGAAATTTACAATTGCTGGAATTTCATCATCAGACATGGAATCTATTTTTGACAAATAGGAATTTATTTTTCCTTGTAATTCTATTAAAAGTCCTGCCAAGCCTTTTTTATAAAAAGCAATAGTTTCTATTTCATTTTGAATCACATTATCGATGTTTTTTATAAAAACAATATCGGCATCTAAAGAATTTAGATTTTCAATTAATGCTCCGTGTCCTCCTGGTCTAAAAACCAATTTACCTTCTTGGTCTCTGAATGGTTTGTTATCATTATTAACCGCAATGCTATCGGTATATTGGTGTTGGTGGGAAAACGCAATATTTATTTTGGTGCCGGAAGTTTCCTCCAATTTACTTTTCACCTTAAATAAGGTATCCTCAAATTGTGTTTTATGAACTTCAGAAACGGTAAAATGCAAATTTGAAATTCTATGTGCACTGGTATACAATACACTTTCTTTTAAATGCTCCTCGATTGGAGTGACTACTTGATTATTATTGAGATGAAAAGGCAAAACCCCTTTTGGTTTGTTAGAAAAATCAAAGTGATTCTCGTCCATCATCAATTTAATAAAAAACAAATTTTGTTGGTCTTTACTCCATGATTTAAAATTATTAAAATCTTCTAAAAGCTGATTTTCTATGGCTTTAAAGAAAGGAAATTTCTCCAATCCAGCTAAAAACACTTTTAATTCTGTAGCTTTTTTTCGATTGAGGTATGCATTAATAGTTTCATTTTCAATATCAAATTCACTTAAAAATTCGATTAAAAACTTGAACATTCTACTTGCGGCACCAGAAGCTGGAATAAACTTTTTGAGTTTATAATTGTCTTTTTTTTCATCAAAAAGCGATGAATACTCCAGGAATTTTTCATCTGTTAATTGTAATATTCCGTCATTTATAACTGCAGGGCGATTTAAATTGGCTTTGGCAATGCCATTTTTATAAATATCGAGTTGTTTTTCAATTTGAGTAAGTGGTATTTCAGAATGTAAAATTTGGAGAAAATCTTGTGAAGAAAATCCCAATTGTTTTGCTTTGGTTAAACCTTCAATTATTGCTATTGCTTTCTGAAGTCGGGTTTCCTGATTTCCGGTCAGCACAATAAATGGTTTGTTATTTTCAGTTAATGCTTGTTTGAATTTTTCAAAAGTAATTTCTCGATCATTTGGTGAATCTCGTAAATCGTCTTTCTCCCAAGGCACATCAATATCAGTCAAGAAAAACAAATCGTACTTGTGTTTTCTGGCAGCTTTGTCCAATTTAGAATCGCAAAAACCATAATAAATTTCAGAAAAAACTTTGGTCGTCATCAAGCAAGTATCCACAAAAAGATAGTTGCTGGCTTTTTGTAAAGCGCTATTTTCAAGTTTCATTTGACCAATGGCTATTGGTATTAAATCATCTGGAGAACAAATTCCCTTTTTAGAATCCCACTTTTGTTGCAAATAATCACGCGCAAATTCCGGTGCCCATTCCGTATTGAAATGAACTGCTAATTGTTGGGACAAGGTTGTTTTCCCTGAGCTTTCAGGACCGTAAATGGCAAATTTAATTATTTCATTTCCAGGGAAATGGAATTGTTTAAGGTTTTCTTCCATTCTAAATAGCCAAATATGGCAATAATTGTAAATAGTATATATTGAAAACTTGTAAAGGTATAGCCTTTAAAAAAATACATTGGGACTGATATTATATTTCCTACAATCCATAAAGTCCAATTTTCAATTTTTCGCTTTGCCATAAGCCACATCCCTACAAAGAAAATCCCAGTAACAAAAGTGTCTACGTATGCTGACCATGTTGTAAATTTATTAAAAAATAAATATACCGCAACAACGAACGCAATTGTTAACGTAAATATTACAAATGCAAGTTCTTTTTCCTTTTTAGAAATTCTTGAAATTGGGAATTGGTCGGTACCCGCTTTTTTTCTTGTCCAAACATACCAGCCGTAAAAACTCATTACAACGTAATATCCATTGATCATCATGTCGCCCAATAACGACCATTTCCATAGCAAATAAACATAAATTGACGTATTAATAATTCCCGTTGGAAATACTAAAATGTTGTTTTTTTTAGCAAACCAAACGCTAAGGATTCCGAATATTACGGCTGTAATTTCTAGATAGATTTCAATTTTTGGATAATTGTCGTATTGATGAAAAAGGTATTCTATCATTTTTGTAACTTTTGTTGAAAGGCATAAACCAAAGTAAAGTTGTCTATTTCAATGAAATGGTACTTGAAATGGAATGATGTGTTTTGAAAATGCAAAATTGCAGTTCCTGATTGGTCTTCTATATGAAATGGAAAAACATTAATATGCTCTTTAAAACTAATTCCAGCTTCATTTCTGATTTTGAAAATAGATTCCTTTACTCCCCAAATAACGGTTAGTTTTCGGATGTATTCTTGGTTTTCTTTATCTAAAAATTTCCATTCTGGTTCAACGAATTTATCGGCAATTTTGATGATTTTCTCTCGTTGCAATTCAATATCAATCCCTGCAATTTCATCGCTGATGATTAGGGTAGCATATTCGTGAGAATGGGAAATAGAAATGTGTTTACCGTCTTTTAGATTGGGTTTTCCAAATTGATCGTAATCTAAATCAAAATCGGTGTAGCCTTTTAGTTGCAATAATTTACGGACACTCAAAAACGCTCTTTGATGCAATTCTGATTTCATTCCGTTGAATCTTACTTGGTTTTTAGGATTTAAGGTGACTTCCGCAGACAATTCCGCCAACGATTCGGTAATTTTCCAAAGGAGAATTTCGGTGTTGGGGTTAAATAGGATTGTTTTGTGAAGTGGCATTGGATTAATTGTGAATTATGAATTTAAGTTTTGTTCTTCTAATTTCAAGTTAACGCTAGCCCTGATAGTAGCGGCATCCTCTTTTGGCGGGGTTCGCCAGAAGAGATAAAGCGGATAGCAGGTAATAGCTCCAAAAAAACAAAATTAGCATTATATTGATTTAAAATTCAAGTCGTTACAAAATAAACATTTCATAAATAGTTGTGAAAATTATTAAATAACAAAGTTAATACCTAAATTTGCAAAAAAATTCAAATACAAATATACTATAAATGAGTACAGCAACTATGCCTTATGTGGCTTTCAAAGTAAAAGATATTTCTCTAGCTGCTTGGGGAAGAAAAGAAATTGAATTAGCAGAAGCTGAAATGCCAGGATTGATGGCGCTACGTGCTGAAT
>CANHHG010000051.1 GCA_947460615.1 Bacteroidota bacterium | reverse complement strand
TCAAAAGTATCAAAATGAAATGTCTTTTTCTCTTTTTGACACCATTCAATTAGAAGGCTTTTGTAACTAATAATTTTACCTTCCAATTTTGAAATATCTACATAAGGAATGATAACTCGTTTTTCGATGAATTTTTCACAATAGGAATACCCTTTATCTAAATATATTGCTCCAACTAACGCTTCAAAAAGGTTGCCGTGAATGTTTTCACCAAAATGTTGTGATGGGACTTTACTGTCTAAAAATTGTAACAAATTTAAATCTCTTCCGAGTTCGTTTAAATGTTCTCGACTTACAATTTTCGAACGCATTTTTGTCAAATATCCTTCATCGCCAGAAGGTGAAATATTGTATAAAAACGCCGCAATGATTGAGCTTAACATAGAATCTCCAAGAAATTCTAGTCGTTCATAATTCATCGGATTTCCATCAATATCGGTTTTACTTGAGGAACGATGAATGAAAGCTTTTTTGTAAAAATCCAATTCTATTGGGGAGAAACCTATTATTTTTTGAATTTTATCAAAAAAAATCCCGTCTTCTTTAGATCGGGATTTTTGAAATATTTTCTTGATAATATTCATCTAAGGAAATTAAAGTTCCAATTTTTTTACTAATACACAAGCATTGTGACCTCCAAAACCAAAGGTATTACTCATCAATACTTTTACGTCTCTTTTTTGAGCTTTATTGAAGGTGAAATTTAATTTTGAGTCAATTCCTTCATCATCAGTAAAATGATTTATTGTTGGAGGAACAATTCCGTATTTTATAGAAAGGATTGAAGAAATGGTTTCAACTGCACCAGCTGCTCCAAGTAAATGACCTGTCATTGATTTTGTAGAATTCAAATTCATAGTATAGGCGTGATCACCAAAAACATGAAGAATCGCTTTACTTTCAGCAATATCTCCAAGCGGAGTTGAAGTTCCGTGCATGTTTACACCATCAACATCCGTTGGTTTTAATCCGGCGTCTCTCAAGCAGTTTATCATTACATTTTTAGCTCCCAAACCTTCAGGATGAGGTGCTGTAATGTGATGCGCATCAGCTGACATTCCGCCTCCACCAATTTCACAATATATAGTTGCTCCACGCGCAATTGCATGTTCGTATTCTTCTAAAATTAATGCTCCCGCACCTTCACCTAAAACAAATCCGTCACGATCTTTATCCATTGGACGAGAAGCTGTTTTTGGATCATCATTTCTAGTTGATAAAGCATGCATTGCGTTAAAACCACCCATTCCTGCAATACTTACAGCAGCTTCAGAACCACCAGTAATCATTGCATCGGCATGACCTAAACGAATGTAATTGAAAGCATCGATAATTGCATTTGTAGAAGAAGCACAAGCAGAAACAGTTGCAAAATTTGGACCTCTGAAACCATATTTTATAGAAATATGACCACAAGCAATATCAGAAATCATCTTTGGAATAAAAAAAGGATTGAATCTAGGAGTTCCATCGCCTTTGGCAAATTCTAACATTTCAATTTGAAAAGTTTCTAATCCTCCAATTCCTGAACCCCAAATAACTCCAACTCTATCTTTATCTAAATTATCCAAATCGAAGTTGGCATCTCTAACCGCTTCATCAGCAGCAACCATAGCATATTGCGTATAGCGATCCATTTTACGAGCTTCTTTTCTGTCGATAAAATCTTCAACATTAAAGTTTTTTAACTCGCAAGCAAATTGAGTTTTGAATTTTGAAGCGTCAAAATAGGTTATTGGTGCAGCACCACTAACGCCATTAATTAATCCGTTCCAATATTCTTCAACTGTATTTCCAATAGGAGTAAGCGCTCCTAATCCTGTTACTACAACTCGCCTTAATTCCATAGTATAATTATAGTTATGAATTTAAAAAACAATACCTATGCTTTCTTCTATGCAAAAATCATAAAAAAAGTCATAGGTATTACAATAATATTATTTTGGATTGAACAAACAATCTGAATTTTTAATTAAAAACAAAAACACCCGAAATGGATTAGATTACGGGTGTAATTTTTTATTTTTTAGCTTCTTCAATATAAGAAATAGCTTGACCTACAGTAGCAATGTTTTCTGCTTGATCGTCTGGGATCTGAATATCGAATTCTTTTTCAAATTCCATAATTAGCTCAACTGTATCTAAAGAATCTGCTCCTAAATCATTAGTGAAGCTTGCTTCGGTTACAACTTCGTTTTCGTCAACGCCTAATTTGTCTACGATAATCGCTTTTACTCTTGATGCAATGTCTGACATAATCTTTAATTTTAAAATTTAATTGATGGCAAAAATAAAAAACTTTATTTTAATTCCACGCATTAGTTAATAAATAAGGGGCGAAATTAAAAAAATATTTTAATAAAGACGCTAATTTTCTATTATTTATCGTTTTTTATTCTTTTTTTTGTGTGAAATTAAATAGGACAGCATGAAAAAAATAGTGATTTTCGCTTCTGGTTCGGGGACAAATGCCCAAAACATTGTACGTCACTTTAATAGCACCTCAAAATCACCTCAATTTCATATTTTTTCGAATAATGCCAATGCAAAAGTTCTAGAAAAAGCTCAAATTTTAGCTATTCCAACAAAAATCATCTCCAAAGACGACCTAAATTCTGATGTTGTACTTAATTATTTAATGGGAATTCAACCCGATATAATCATTTTAGCAGGCTTTTTATTGAAATTTCCAAGTCATTGCATTGCAGCTTTCCCCAATAAAATTATTAATATCCATCCTGCACTTTTGCCCAAATATGGAGGAAAAGGAATGTACGGAATGCATGTTCACCGAGCTGTAATTGAAAATAAAGAAGCAGAAACAGGGATAACCATTCACTATGTAAATGAAAACTATGACGAAGGAAACATTATTTTTCAAACAAGTGTTTCTTTAACTGGAGAGGAAACCCCTGATGATGTTGCTAATAAAATTCATGAACTTGAACAAACTTATTTCCCATTAATTATCGATAAAATCTTAAATCAATAACCCCAAATGGAACACCAAGTACATATTTATACTGATGGCGCCGCAAAAGGTAATCCAGGCCCAGGAGGTTATGGGATTGTCATGGAATGGGTTGGAAAAACTTACCGCAAGGAATTTTTCGAAGGATTTAGGCATACTACTAATAATAGAATGGAATTGTTAGCAGTGATTGTTGGATTAGAAAAGTTAAAAACAGAAAGCACTAAAGTTTTAGTTGTTTCTGATTCTAAATATGTGGTAGATTCAGTTTTGAAAAAATGGGTTTTTGGTTGGGAGAAAAAAGGTTACATTGGTAAGAAAAATCCCGATTTATGGAAGCGATTTCTAATAGTATATCGAAAACACCAAGTTGATTTTAAATGGATAAAAGGGCATAATAATCACCCTCAAAATGAACGTTGCGACGAATTGGCGGTTATGGCATCCATTCAAAACACACTTTCTGTAGATGCTTTTTACGAAAAAGAAGACGATAAACTTTTCTAAATATTGTCAAGATCTCTCTTTGCAACTCTGCAACAAAAAACTTATCTTTGCCCCTTAATTTGAGATTACTTCCAATCTCCTAATGACAAAATATGAATAAATTATTGATTGTTGGAACTGTGGCTTTCGACGCAATTGAAACCCCATTTGGGAAAACAGATAAAATCTTAGGAGGAGCCGGAACTTACATAGGTCTTTCCGCTTCTCATTTTAATCTACAATCTGCAATAGTTTCTGTTGTTGGCGACGATTTTCCTCAAGAATATTTAAATTTATTATCGGATAGAAAGATTGATATTTCTGGACTTGAAGTAGTTAAAGGGGGAAAAACTTTCTTTTGGAGTGGTCGTTATCACAACGATTTAAATTCAAGAGATACCCTTGACACTCAGTTAAATGTATTGGCTGATTTCCAACCAAAAGTACCTCAGAATTTTAAAAATGCAGACGTAATAATGTTAGGAAATTTGCATCCATTAGTTCAAAGTAGCGTTTTAGACCAAATGGAAGTAAAACCCAAATTGGTTGTTTTAGACACTATGAATTTTTGGATGGATTGCGCCTTGGAAGAATTACTAAACGTGATTAAAAGAGTAGATGTAATTACTATTAATGATGAAGAAGCACGTCAATTGTCGGGTGAATATTCATTAGTGAAAGCGGCGGCAAAAATTCAAACGATGGGGCCTAAATATGTAGTAATAAAAAAAGGAGAGCACGGAGCATTATTATTTCACAATAAAGAAGTTTTCTTTGCGCCAGCTTTACCGTTAGAAGAAGTTTTTGATCCTACCGGAGCAGGAGATACCTTTGCTGGCGGATTCGCAGGATTTATTACACAAAGTGAAAATATAACTTTTGAGAATATGAAAAGCGCGATCATTTACGGTTCCAATTTAGCCTCTTTTTGTGTAGAGAAGTTTGGTACAGAAAGAATGGTGGGACTAAAAAGCGATGAGGTTAATACCAGATTACAACAATTCAAATCTTTAACACAATTTGATATAGAAATACAATAAATTTATGCCTCGAAATTTCGGGGCTTTTTTTATTTTTACCTAACTACAACACAACAACAACTACAATGAGCGACGCATTACAACATGAATGTGGAATAGCATTTTTAAGACTTTTAAAACCTCTTGAATTCTACAAGGAGAAATACGGAACTGCTTTTTATGGCATTCAAAAAATGTATCTCTTGATGGAAAAACAGCACAACCGTGGTCAAGACGGCGCTGGTTTTGCAAGCATAAAATTAGATATGGAACCTGGTGAAAGATACATCAGTAGGGTTCGATCGAATGATCCTCAAGCGATTCAAGATGTTTTTTCGCAAATCAATGACCGCATCAACGATGAAATGGCGTCTCATCCAGAATATACCGATAATGTAGCGCTTCAAAAAAAGAACATTCCCTACATTGGAGAAGTGTTTTTAGGACATGTTCGCTACGGAACTTTTGGAAAAAACAGCATTGAAAGTGTTCACCCCTTTCTACGTCAAAATAACTGGATGCATCGTAACTTAATTGTAGCCGGAAATTTCAACATGACCAATGTTAAGGAACTTTTCTCTAGCCTAATTGAATTGGGGCAGCACCCAAAAGAGATGGCCGATACCGTGACAATTATGGAAAAAATCGGACATTTTTTAGATGATGAAGTAACCGATTTGTACCTAGAATGTAAAAATAATGGCTTGTCCAAAAGAGAAGCATCACCCGTAATTGCTGAAAAATTAGAAATCTCAAAAATCCTTCGTCGTGCCTCAAAAGGTTGGGATGGAGGCTACGCAATGGCGGGTTTATTAGGTCATGGTGACGCATTTGTATTTAGAGACCCAGCAGGAATTCGACCTGCTTATTTTTACCAAGATGATGAAATTGTAGTCGTTGCTTCTGAGCGCCCCGTAATTCAAACGGTTTTTAATGTGGACTTTGAAAAAGTTCAAGAATTAAAACCTGGTAACGCCTTAATAATTAAGAAAAATGGAAAGGTAACCGAAGAAGAAATTATAGTGCCAACAATAAAAAAAGCGTGTTCATTTGAAAGGATTTATTTTTCTAGAGGAAGCGATGCCGAAATATACCAAGAACGTAAAAACCTTGGAAAATTAATTTTGCCTGCCGTTTTAGAAGCCATAGACAGCGATACCGACAACACTGTTTTTTCTTATATACCAAATACTGCGGAAACATCATTTTACGGAATTGTGGAAGCCGCTCAAGATTTTTTAAATCAAAGGAAAAATAATTTCATTCTTGAAAATAGAAATACACTTACGAAAGAGAGTTTACAAGAATTGCTATCTGTAAAAATTAGAACGGAGAAAGTCGCTATTAAAGATGCTAAACTAAGAACATTTATAACTGAAGACAGTAGCCGAAACGATCTGGTTGCGCATATTTATGACGTTACTTATGGAGTGATAAAACCAACAGATAATTTGGTAATTATTGACGACAGTATTGTTCGAGGAACTACTTTAAAGCTAAGTATCATCAAAATGATGGACCGACTGAATCCAAAAAGTATTGTGATTGTTTCAGCAGCTCCACAAATTAGATACCCTGATTGCTACGGAATTGACATGGCTAAACTGGAAGGCTTAATTGCTTTTCAAGCGGCATTGGAATTATTAAAAGAAAGAAATTTATACGGAATTGTGGATTCAGTTTATGAAAAATGTAAAGCACAAGAAAATTTGAAAGATAGCGAAGTAGTCAACTTTGTTACCGAAATCTATGCGCCATTTAAGCCACAAGAAATATCAGATAAAATTGCAGTAATGCTAAAAGATTCTTCTGTAAAAGCGGAGGTCAAAATTATTTTCCAAACTGTAGAAAACCTACATATTGCGTGCCCTAAAAACCTAGGGGATTGGTATTTCACCGGCGATTATCCTACTCCAGGAGGAAACCGTGTAGTAAATCGTGCCTTCATGAATTTCTACGAAGGTAAAGACGCAAGAGCTTATTAATACAATTATAGGAAATAAAAAAAGGGCTACCAATTAGCCCTTTTTTTATCTTTATATCAGAAAATTATTTTTCTAAAGCATATCTTCTTGAAACTTCCACCCAATTAATTACATTAAAAAAAGCTTCAATATAATCTGGTCTTCTGTTTTGATAATTTAAATAATAAGCATGTTCCCACACGTCCATTCCTAAAATTGGGGTTCCACCACATCCTACACCCGGCATCAAAGTATTGTCCTGATTTGGAGTTCCGCAAACATCTAATTTTCCACCTTTGTGAACGCAAAGCCAAGCCCATCCGGAACCAAATTGGGTAGCGCCCGCTTTAGCAAACTTCGCTTTAAACTCATCAAAAGTTCCAAAAGCACTTTCGATTGCTGCTAATAAATCGCCTGTTGGAAGTCCTCCACCATTGGGAGACATCACCGCCCAAAACAAATTATGATTGTAAAACCCACCGCCATTATTTCGAACAGCACCGTTTTTCATATCAAGATTGATCAAAATATTTTCAATTGTTTTACCCTCTAAATCTGTTCCTGCAATTGCCGCGTTCAAATTTGTTGTGTAAGCATTATGATGTTTCGAATGGTGAATTTCCATCGTGCGAGCATCAATATGAGGTTCCAAAGCGTCATACGCGTAAGGTAATTGTGGTAATTCAAATGCCATAATAGTATAGTTTATTTGTTAATTATATTTAATTCAAAAATAAACAATTAACTTTGGAAATGAAAATTCTATTATGATATATTTCTATCAAATAAATTAATAATGTTTTTTTGTAGCTTATTCCTGCTTTCATTCCTATCCAAGCTAAAAAGCTTGGGATTTCCCTTCAATCAGGGCTAGGGCATTTGGGGAATAGTTGAATTTTAATTGAATCAGAAATCTATATGCAAAGACCATCATTTTCAATATACGACGCATCGGCAGGATCAGGAAAAACGTATGCGTTGGTGAAAGAATATTTGAAAATAATTTTGGTTGCCAAGAAAAACGATGCTTATAGAAACATTCTTGCAATAACGTTTACCAATAAAGCGGTTCACGAAATGAAAAGCCGAATCGTGGGTAATTTGTTAGAATTTACAAAAGACAATCCCAACCAAAAAGCAGCCGATTTAATGCAGGTTTTGTCAGGTGAAATTCAACTTTCGGTTTCTGAAATCCAATCCAAATCCAATCAAATCATAAAGCATATTATTCATAATTATGCTGCTTTTGATATTTCAACCATCGATAAATTCACGCACAAAGTAATTCGTGCTTTTGCTCACGATTTAAATTTGCCAATGACATTTGAAGTTACATTGGACACAGAAAATTTATTAACAGAAGCAGTAGATGCAATTATTGCTCAGGCAGGAGAAGATGATGTGTTAACCAATTTGCTCATTGACTTCACCATGCAAAAAACCGATGAAGACAAAAGCTGGGAAATTTCTAGAGAAATTTTTGAAACGGGTCGATTGCTATTAAATGAAAATAATCGTGAGGAAATCACCCATTTTCAAGAAAAGTCCATCACTGAATTTATCGAAATTAAAAATAAAGTGGCTGAAGCATGCAAAGTTATCGATAAAGAAAATTCGGAATTGGCAAAAAATTTGTTGGCTATAATTGAAAAAAGTGGAATTGATATAAAGTCATTTTCTGCGGGCCACTTTCCCAACCATTTGAATTCTATCGCTTCTGAAAAGTTCAATCCCAACAATAAAACGTATCATGAATTTGAGGATATTAAAATCAATAAAGGGGCAAAAGACAAAGAAGTAATTGAAACCTTAATTCCAGAACTATTAAGTGTTTTAAATTCGATTTATAAAAAATTTGAAAAAAGAGAATTTTATTCTGCTTTCCTAAAAAACATCACCCCACTTTCATTATTAAATACCGTTAGTAATGAATTAGCAAAAATTCAAAAGGAGCAGAATGTACTTTCTATCGCTGAGTTTAATGCTATAATTTATAATGAAATTCAAAACCAACCCGCGCCTTTTATATATGAACGGTTGGGAGAGCGCTATCGACATTTTTTTATTGATGAATTTCAAGATACTTCCGAAATGCAATGGCAGAACTTAATTCCGTTAATTGATAATGCTACGTCAAGTGAAATTGAAGGAGAAAAAGGGACTTTGATGATTGTGGGTGACCCAAAACAATCCATTTATAGATGGCGTGGTGGAAAAGCGGAACAATTTATTGAATTGAGTAAAGGGAAAAATCCGTTTAATAATCCAGAAGTTGAGCTATTTAAATTAGGCACTAATTATCGAAGTTATTCACAAGTAATTGATTTTAATAATAAATTATTTTACTATTTATCAACTGAATTTACCAATTTAGATTACAAAGATTTATATGAAAATCATAGTCATCAAGAAGAGAATAGTAAAAAAGGAGGGTATGTAAACCTATCATTTATTCCAAAATTGGAAAATTCTACCGAAGAGGAAGATGCTTTGGATAAAGTAGAGCTGTATTTGCAAGCCACATTAAAAACTATTGAAAAAGTTAAAAAAGAAGGCTTTGAATATCAAGAAATTGTTATTCTAACTCGAAAAAGATCCCAAGGAACTGCGGTTGCAAATTATTTAATTGAAAACAATATACCAATTATTTCCTCAGAAACGCTGATGATTCAAAACTCCTCTGAGGTTCAATTGATCATCAATATTTTGAAATATTTAAACAATAGTTCTGATATTGAGGCCAAAGCAAGTTTCTTACTTTATATTTCAAATCAAGTTCAAAGTGATTTAACTGTTCATGATTTTATTTCCAAAGGGAAAGAAAAAACAATTGAAAAAGAGTTTGAATTATGGTTGACCCAATTTGATATTTCACTTTCATTTCAAGATATTAGAAAGAAATCTTTGTATGAAGCGGTAGAAATTATTGTGAGTAAATTCCTTTCTAAAGTTAATTCGAGCAATGCTTATGTTCAATATTTTATCGATATTGTATTAGAGCGTGATGTCAGAAACCAAGCAGGAATAGCTGATTTTTTAATTTATTGGAATAAGAATAATGATAAATTTAGTATTCCATCGCCAGAAGGAAAAAATGCTATCCGAATAATGACCATACATAAATCTAAAGGGTTAGAATTTCCTGTGGTGATTATCCCTTTTGCAGAGGAGGATTATGCTCGTAAGCCAAAAGATAAATTGTGGCTTGATGCGGAGCAAGAAACCTTTGGGTTACCAAAAGTTTTGATTGATAACAGTAGTTCTGTTGAGAATTTTGGAGAAGAAGCTGCAGCAATATTCCATGAAAAAAAGCAAGAAGAATTGCTCGACAATATCAATGTTTTGTATGTTGCATTAACTCGTTCGGAAGAGCAACTGTATATTATATCTCAATATTTAGAACCAAACAAAGAAGGTCAATACCCTTATAATACGGCATCGTTTTTTATTGAATATTTAATTTCTCTAAAGGTATATCAACCAAGTATTTTAGAATATGAATTCGGAGATAAAATGAAATTATCAAGTGTAATTTCAGTAATTGATGAAACCAATACCATTCCAACAATAAGTCAAGCATTAGATTTTAAGAATATTAAAATAGCCCAGCGGGAAGCGTTAATGTGGGGAACTCATCAGCAAGAAGCCATTGAATACGGAAACATTATACATGAAATATTATCATTTGTAAAAACGGCTTCTGATATAGATTTGGCCATATTAAAAGCAATTGAAAATGGTTTAATTACTACAAATCAAAAAGAGGTTGTTTTAAAAAGTATTCAGGAAATTGTAAGTAATAAAGAATTAGAAATCTATTTTACTCATGATAATGAAATCTTAAACGAACAGGCAATTATTCAAAAAGAGGGGAAAACCATTAAACCAGATCGAATGGTAATAACAAAAAATAATGAGGTTTATCTTTTGGATTATAAAACAGGGACCCACAATCAAAAATACCAGTTACAATTAGAAAATTATCAAAATGCAATTGAAAAAATGGGTTTAAAAGTGACCAAAAAAGCCTTGGTATATATTGGAAAAGAAATTAACGTAGTAAATTTGTAAGAAACTTAAACTAAATAAATAAAATGTACGGTAAAATTCAACAATTCCTTCAATCGGAATTAGATATAATTGAGGAAAACGGGATCTTTAAAAAGGAGAGAATTATAACCTCCACACAAGGAGCAGAAATTATAGTAAATGGAGAGACGGTACTGAACTTTTGCGCCAACAATTATCTTGGACTTTCCTCACATCCTGAGGTTGTTCAAGCTGCAAAAGACACTTTAGATTCTCATGGTTTTGGAATGTCATCGGTACGATTTATATGCGGTACACAAGACATTCATAAAACATTAGAAAGAAAAATTGCTGAATTTTACGGCACTGAAGATACAATTTTATACGCAGCAGCATTTGATGCTAATGGCGGTGTTTTTGAACCTTTATTAGGGGAACAAGACTGTATCATCTCGGATAGTTTGAACCATGCCTCAATTATAGATGGCGTTAGATTGTGTAAAGCGGCTCGCTATCGCTATGAAAATAGCAATATGGAAGATTTAGAAGCGCAATTAATAAAAGCAACTGAGGTAGGAACTCGATTTAAATTGATAGTAACCGACGGAGTTTTCTCGATGGATGGCGTTGTGGCACCGTTAGATAAAATTTGTGATTTGGCTGATAAATATGATGCCCTAGTAATGGTTGATGAGTGTCATGCTGCAGGATTTATTGGCGCAACCGGCAAAGGTACGCCAGAAGCAAAAGGCGTAATGGGACGTGTTGATATCATTACGGGTACATTAGGAAAAGCATTAGGAGGAGCAATGGGAGGTTATACTACAGCCAAAAAAGAAATAATTGAAATATTAAGACAACGCTCCCGACCTTATTTGTTCTCAAATTCGTTAGCTCCCGCAATAGTTGGAGCTTCAATTAAGGTGTTTGAATTATTAGAAAAAGACACTTCACTTAGAGATACATTAGAAGAAAACACGAATTACTTTAAATTAGGGATGAAAAATGCCGGATTTGATATTATTGACGGCGATTCTGCGATAGTGCCAGTAATGCTATATGATGCGAAACTAGCTCAGGTTATGGCAAACGAATTATTAAAAAAAGGAATTTATGTAATTGGTTTCTTTTTTCCAGTGGTTCCAAAGGAGAAAGCAAGAATCAGAGTCCAACTGTCAGCAGCTCACACTAAAGTCCATTTAGACAAGGCAATAGCTGCTTTTATTGAAGTTGGTAAACAGTTAAATGTTATTTGAATACGTTACCAATCCTCTTTTTATCAGATTTTTAACAAATCGCTTTGTATTTAAATTAATACTTATTACTTTTGCGTGATATTTACTAAAAAATTAAACAAAACAAATATGAAACATTTAAACAAATTAATTATTGCTGTTGTGTTATTAGTTGGGTTATTGTCCCAAGCTCAAGATGCCAACAATCCTTGGTCTTTATCTTTTGGGGCTAATGCAGTTGACACTAGAGTTAGCGCAGCTTCAAGCTTACAAGATCAATTTTCTAACTATTTTAATACAAAAGACAATTGGAATGCTATTCCTTCTTTGTCATATTTAAATGTGTCAAAATATGTTGGAGATAACATCTCTTTTGGCGTTACAGGTTCTGTTAACAAAATGACAAAGTTTGTAAATAAAAAAGATGCTAACGGAGATTATTCTGTTATCAATCCTGGAGATTTGAACTATTATGGAGTTGATTTAAACATCAAATACAGCTTTATGAATGCTTTAGGGTCAAAACATTTTGATCCAACGGCTAATATTGGTGGAGGTTATACTTTCTTAGAAGATGTAAGTACTGGTACAATGAATGCTGGAATAGGATTAACTTATTGGATGAATGATTTTGTTGGACTTTCTGTTCAATCAAATTACAAATATTCATTTGATGATGCAAGATTACCAGGTGTAGACGTACCTTCACACATGCAACATTTTGCAGGAATTACCTTCAAATTTGGAGGAACTGATACCGATGGGGATGGTGTTTATGATAGAGAAGATGCATGTCCTGAGGTTGCTGGTTTAAAACAATTCAAAGGATGTCCTGATACTGATGGAGATGGAATTGTTGACTTAAGTGATGCTTGTCCAGAAGTTGCAGGAACTCTTGCAATGAATGGTTGTCCAGATACTGACGGAGATGGTATTGCTGATAATGATGATGCTTGTCCTGAAGTTGCTGGTTTAAAAGCTTTAAAAGGATGTCCTGATACTGATGGCGATGGTACTACTGATAAAGCAGATAAGTGTCCAAACATCAAAGGGCCAAAAGAAAATGCTGGTTGCCCTTGGCCTGACGCTGATGGAGATTCAGTATTAGATAAAGATGATAAATGTCCTACTGAAAAAGGAACTGTTGCTAACAATGGTTGCCCAGAAATTTCTCAAGCAGCAATTACTGCATTAGAAGGTTATGGTAAAACTATCTTGTTTAACACTGGAAAATCTTCATTCCAAAAACAAACATTGCCTGTTTTAGTTTCAATAGTTGCCATTTTGAAAGAAAATCCATCTGCTAAATTTACATTATCAGGACATACAGATTCTACTGGTAATGCTGCATCTAACATGGTACTTTCTAATCAAAGAGCTGAGGCAGTTAAAAACTATTTAGTTACTAATGGAGTTGCTGCGGATAGATTAACTTCAAATGGTTTTGGAGATACTCAACCTGTTGACGACAATAATACTTCAAAAGGTAGAACAAATAACAGAAGAGTAGAAGTGAAATACGTAAAATAATTTACTTAAAATATTTATTAAAACGCCTCGATTTATCGGGGCGTTTTTTTTATATTTATAAAATGATAGAATCCACTTTTTTAGATAAAATAGCAAACGAAATTATTAGAGATTATTCCGATAATCTTTCGAATACGATTGTGATTTTACCAAATAAAAGAGCAAAAATATTTTTGATTGAAGCGTTAAAAAATAAAATTGAGAATAATATTATTTGTCCTAAAATTATTAGTATTGAGGATTTTATTCAAGAAATTTCAGCAATAAGGTCTATTGACTCCATAGAATTAGTATTTGAATTCTATGAAGTTTATTTAAAATTAACCGATCCAAAAAACCAACAATCATTTGATTTATTTGCCAATTGGGCTAAAATGTTATTGCAAGATTTTAATGAAATTGACAGGTATTTATTAAATCCAGATCATGTGCTTTCCTATTTGAAAGATATTGAAGATATAAAAAAATGGGGGATTGAAGTTGAAAACAAGACCCAATTACTTGAAAATTATATCGATTTTTGGAAGTTACTACCCAATTACTACCGAACTTTTTATAAACATTTGTTGAAAAAAGGAATTGGCTATCAAGGATTAATTTATCGTGAAGCGGTAAATAAATTAATTTCTTTTTCAAAATCTGAACCCAATAAAAAGTACGTTTTTGCCGGCTTTAACGCTTTAAATGCAGCTGAAGAAAAAATAGTTCAAAGTCTATTAACATCAAATCAAGCAAAAATATATTGGGATATAGATCAAGAATTTCTAAACGATCCTTACCATGATGCCGGATTGTTCATTC
Source organism: Bacteroidota bacterium (assembly GCA_947460615.1). Taxonomy (GTDB): domain Bacteria; phylum Bacteroidota; class Bacteroidia; order Flavobacteriales; family Flavobacteriaceae; genus Flavobacterium. The sequence goes on along the minus strand of CANHHG010000051.1, from coordinate 831 downwards.
GAAGATTTAAAGACAAATGGGTTCATTACAAGTCCAATCCATTTGAATGGATAGCTAATGATTTTTTGAAAGCTAAAAAGGATATTAATATTATTGGAACTCCAAAAACAATTGGTCAAGCTAAAATTGTTGGAGGTATTATTGATCATTTAATTACAAATGACCCAGAACTTTCTTTAGATAAAGTAGCTGTTGTGTTAGGTGATGAAAACATGCTGATCCCATTACTGTATTCATTACCCTCTAGTGTCGGAGCACTAAATATCACAATGGGTTTTACAAGTAAAAACAATCCTGCACAAATATTAATTGCGAAGATATTTAAAATGCATACTTCAGCCTTATCAAGAAACGGAAAGAACTATGTTTTTTATTATAAAGAGGTGTTGGGCATATTAACGCATCCATTAATTGAACCGTATTCCAATACCACTGCTTTAGTAAACACCATAATTCAATACAATTATACGTTTATAACACATCAAAAAATAATTGAATTAAACCCAAATCCTAGTAGTTTATTTCTTTTATTATTTGGGAAATGGGAAGAGGGATCTTTAAAAGTTCTTGCAGATTTATCCCAATTATTACAAACAATTAAAGGCAATTTGAGCAACGATAATGAAGAAGAAAAAATTACCAAAGCGTTTGTATTTTCTATCTTTAAAGTAATAAATAAGCTTACTAGTTATTACTCTAATTACAAGCATATTAACTCGATAGATACTTTATATGCTATTTACAAGCAAGTAATTGATCTCGCTGAGGTATCTTTTGAAGGCGAACCTTTAAATGGTTTGCAAATTATGGGTGTTTTAGAAAGTCGAGTTT
>CANHHG010000050.1 GCA_947460615.1 Bacteroidota bacterium | reverse complement strand
TTTACTATTAAAAAATTTATATCTTTGCTCCGAATTAATAATTAACCTTTTATAACTAAGTAAGATGAAAAAAGTACTTTTAAGTTTAGCATTTGTTGCTGTTTTAGCAACTGTTTCTTGTAAAAAAGCAGAAGAAGCTCCAGTAGAAGCTCCTGCTGTTGAAGCTGCTCCAGTTGATACTGTTGCTGCTCCAGCTGACACAACTGCTGCTCCTGCTGCTGAAGCTGCTCCAGCTACAGAAGCTGCTCCAGCTGAAACAAAATAATTAGAAACACTCTAAGAATTTGAAAAGCCACGCAATGCGTGGCTTTTTTTTATGAATATTTATATTTTTTATTCCAGAAAAACTACTTCATTTAAAGTGAAATCTAATATTTCAGCCTTATAAGCATGGTTTTGGATTTCTTTAATTCCTTTTTCCAACAGTAATTCCGTATTGTATTTTCTACTAGTTGCAAAATGGGTCTCTTCAAGAAAAATTTTAAAATAGTACTTTCCTCCTGCCGACCTAACTTTTTCGAATACAACAGAATCGATCGTGTTTTTAAAATACTCAATTCCTTCCTCGCATTCAAATTTTAATTCATACCGAAAACTGGTAAATATTGCTTTCCCTTTTCTGGAGGTAAAAACAAATTTATAATAATCGTCAAACCGTTTACTAATTACAAAAGCACCCATTTATTTTACGATTTTAGATTTACGATTTAAGAATTTAGATTTTAAACTTGTGACCAATTATAAACTTGATTAAAATAAAAAAGCTCCAAACATTTAGTTTGAAGCTTTTTAGTACTCAGAGCGGGACTTGAACCCGCACGAACATTGCTGTTCACTGGATTTTAAGTCCAGCGTGTCTACCAATTTCACCATCCGAGCATTTATGATGTTTGAGCGAAAAACGGGGCTCGAACCCGCGACCTCGACCTTGGCAAGGTCGCGCTCTACCAACTGAGCTATTTTCGCATTTCATTTTTTACAAAGAGCTGCTTTACTTGTTCTGTTTTAACGCGCCTAAGTTTTGTTTACAAAGCCGTTTGTTGAACTTGTTTGCGGAGGCAAATTTAAGACAATTATTCAATTACACAAGCCTTTTTTTTAAAAAAATAAAGCAACCTATTTAACCTTCTGATAACGTTACCTTTAAACTAAAAATATATTATTTTTTAGTCAACATCCTTTTGATTTCATTGAGTTTCATCATTGCTTCTATAGGCGTTAGCGTGTTGATGTCTAAATTTAAGATCTCTTCTTTTATTTCTTCTAATAATGGATCGTCCAAATTAAAGAAACTCATTTGCATTTCCTCTTTTTCTGACTTTATCCCGGCTAAAGCATCTCCTGAATGCTCTTTTTCAAGTTTCTTTAGTAATTTTTGAGCCTTTAAAATCACTGTTTGAGGCATGCCAGCCATTTTAGCTACATGAATTCCAAAACTATGCGCACTTCCTCCTCTTACTAATTTTCGAATAAAAAGCACTGTGTCCTTAAGTTCCTTAACAGAAACATTGAAATTTTGAATTCGAGGCAATAACTCACTCATGTCATTTAATTCATGATAATGAGTCGCAAAAAGTGTTTTAGGTTTTGATGGGTGTTCGTGTAAAAATTCTGCGATCGCCCAGGCAATTGAAATTCCATCATAGGTACTAGTTCCTCTACCAATTTCATCTAATAAAATCAAACTTCGATCTGATAAATTATTTAGTATTGAAGCTGTTTCATTCATCTCTACCATAAATGTAGATTCTCCCATTGAAATGTTATCGGAAGCACCCACTCTAGTAAAGATTTTATCGACAACTCCCATTCTAACCTGATCTGCAGGAACGAAACTTCCCATTTGAGCCAATAAGACAATTAAAGCTGTTTGTCGCAATATGGCTGATTTTCCTGACATATTGGGACCCGTAATCATAATTAATTGCTGGGTTTCTCGATCTAAATAAACATCATTAGCAATATAAGGGGTTCCAACAGGTAATTGTTTTTCAATTACAGGATGACGTCCATTTTTGATGTCCAATTCATATGTCTCGTCTATTTCAGGACAAACATATTTATTCTCTATCGCCAATTGCGCAAAAGAAGTCATGCAATCCAACTGAGCCACCAAGTTGGCATTAAGCTGCACTTGCTTTATGTAGGTGGTAATCCAAGCAACCAATTGTTCAAATAATTCTGACTCTAACTTGTGAATTTTTTCTTCGGCACCTAAAATTTTAGTTTCATATTCTTTTAACTCTTCCGTGATATAACGCTCCGCATTCACTAATGTTTGTTTACGAATCCAATTAGAGGGTACTTTATCTTTATGAGTATTTCTAACTTCTATATAATATCCAAAAACATTATTAAATGAGATTTTTAAAGATGAAATTCCCGTGCTCTCTGATTCCCGTTTTTCAATACCTTCTAAAAAATCTTTTCCTGAGGTTGAAATCACCCGTAAATCATCTAATTCCGTGCTCACTCCTTTTGCAATAGCATTCCCTTTTGCAATAGCAACAGGTGCATCTTGATTTAATGTAGTTTTGATTTTCTCCCGCAATAACTCACAATCGTGTAATTTATCCCCTATTACCTTTACTGCTTCTTGAGAACTCTCCAATGCAATTTTTTTAATTGGCATAATTGCATCTAATGATTCTTTCAAATTAACCACTTCTCGAGGGGAGACTTTTCCGGTTGCTATTTTTGAAATCAATCTTTCCAAATCCGAAATTTGCTTAATTTGATGTTGGATTTCCTTTAAAATGCTTTGATTCCCTTTGAAATAAGAAACAACTTCATGACGGTTTTTTATTTTGCTAATATCTTTTAAAGGCAATGCCAGCCAACGCTTTAGCAACCTTCCTCCCATTGGCGAAAGCGTTCTATCAATAACATCTAATAACGTTACTGCATTTGGATTATAACTATGGTATAATTCTAAATTTCTAATGGTAAAGCGATCCATCCAAACATAAGCGTCTTCGGCAATTCGCTGAATTGAAGAAATATGTTGTAATTTATTGTGCTGTGTTTCTGAAAGATAATATAAAATGGCACCCGATGCGATGATACCTTCAGGCAATTCTTCAATTCCAAATCCTTTTAACGAAACGGTTTGAAAATGATTAGTAAGGGTTTCAAATGCATAATCTTCCTTGTAAACCCAATCTTCTAAATAAAAATTATGATACTCTTCTCCAAATATTTCTTTAAAATCGTTTTTATTGTTTTTAGGAATTAGAACTTCACTTGGATTGAAATTTTGCAGTAACTTATCAATATAATCTTCGGTTCCTTGAGCAGTCAAAAATTCACCTGTTGAAACATCTAAAAAAGAAATTCCAATAGCTTTTTTACCGAAATATATAGACGTTAAAAAATTGTTTGTTTTAGAATGTAAAACCTCATCATTCATTGAAACTCCTGGAGTAACCAATTCGGTAACTCCTCTTTTTACAATCGTTTTAGTCATTTTAGGATCTTCCAGTTGATCACAAATAGCCACTCTAAGCCCTGCTTTAACTAATTTAGGCAAATACGTATTTATAGAATGATGTGGAAATCCGGCCAATGCAGTTTCTGTTTCAGAACCCGCACCCCTCTTTGTGAGTGTTATTCCAAGTATTTTCGAAGCACGAACAGCGTCTTCCCCAAAAGTTTCATAAAAATCACCTACACGGAACAATAAACAAGCATCAGGATATTTCCTTTTTATCTCGTTATATTGCTTCATTAATGGGGTTTCCTTAACTTCTTTTTCTTTAGCTGCCAACTTGAATTAATTTATATATGGATAACAATTTTCTAAAAGCGAATTTAATTATTTTTAAACTGAATTATGGCGTTTCGAAAATTAATTTAATTTTAAGAAAAATTTATTAATAGAATTGATTTTTTTATTTAGATTTGTTCAATAATTTAATTAAAATTACAATGAAAAAAATATTTTTATTAGCAATGCTAACCGTTTTTGGAATTTTCACTTCAAATGCTCAGGAATCAAAAAAAGTTAAAACTCCTTCGGATACTAAAGCAGTTACACAAAAATTAGAAGGTGCTGGGATTGTTTTCGAAACAGAAACAATTGATTACGGAACAATTGAACACAATGCTGAAGGTACACGTAAGTTTGTTTTTACCAATAATGGTAACAAACCGTTAATCATTTCAAATACACAAGGATCTTGTGGATGTACAGTGCCAACAACTCCGAAAGAACCAATCGCTCCAGGAGCAAAAGGCGAAATTGGTGTTCACTACGCAACTGATAGAGTTGGTCCTTTTACTAAGACGGTAACCGTTACTTCAAATGCTGAAGGTCAACCTACAAAAGTGTTGACAATTAAAGGAACTGTTTTACCAGATCCTACTCCAGCTACTCCAGCAGTACCAAAAAGCTAAATATATTTTATTATAATTAAAGCTTCCTTAATCAGGAAGCTTTTTTTTTGAATCTTGAATTGATTATGCGTAAACTAGAAAATAATGAGTTAAATAGAATGTCAATTAACGACTTTAAAGAGGCGTCAAAAACCCCTTTAATTATTATTCTTGACGACATTCGAAGTTTGAATAATATTGGTTCCGTTTTTAGAACATCGGATGCTTTTTTAATTGAAAAAATATTTCTTTGTGGAATTACAGCAACCCCTCCAAATAAAGAGATTCATAAAACTGCATTGGGAGCAACAGAAACCGTGGCATGGGAGCATTCAGAAAATGTACTGGAGGTAATTGAAAAATTAAAATCAGCTGGCACAAAAGTATTTGCAATTGAGCAAGTTGAAAGTTCCACATTCCTGCAAGATTTTGAAATTGAAAAAAATCAAAAATACGCCTTGGTTTTTGGGAATGAAGTTTTTGGCGTATCTCAAAAAGCAGTTGAAATTTGTAATGGAACTATAGAAATTCCACAATTAGGGACCAAGCACTCTTTAAATATTGCGGTTAGCGCTGGAATTGTAATTTGGGATTTTTTCAAAAAAATGAGCTAATTTATACGTCCATTTTTTTTCTTATCTCATCCAATATAAATACATAATCGCTTTGATTTTTTACAAAATCTCTATCGGATACATCAATAATTAAAACATTTAAATTAGTTTGAGTATTGATATAATCTAAATATCCTTTGTTAATTTTATCTAAGTAATCAGCTGAGATATCTTGTTCGTAACTTCTACCTCTTCGCTTTATATTTTGTAATAACCGATTGGTGTTTTGATACAAATAAACATATAAATCGGGTTTCGGCATTTCTTTATATATGATGTCAAACATCGTTTTATACAATCTAAACTCATCGTCTTGCAAAGTTACTTTCGCAAAAATTAAAGATTTAAAAATATGGTAATCAGCAACAACAAAATCTTTAAACAAATCAAATTGCGCTAAATCATCCGATAATTGTTGGTATCTATCGGCCAAAAAGGACATTTCAAGTGGAAAAGCATATCGGTTTTGATCTTTATAAAATTTAGGTAAAAATGGATTATCTGCGAAACGCTCAAAGATTGTTTTTGCATTAAAATCTTGTGCAATTTTTTCGGAAAGAGTAGTTTTTCCGGCCCCAATATTACCCTCAATCGCAATATAGTTATAGTGTTGAAAATCATATTTTTCTATAGGTAACTGCAAATTAGAAACAACTTTACAACTACTTGTATCCTGGCAAGAATCAATCAATTCTTGAGTAGATTTTTGTAAAATAGGGTGTTTGTAATCTAATTTTAAATCCTTCATTGGCAACAAAACAAAAAGTCGATTTTGCAATTGTGGATGGGGAACAACTAGAGAGGCAGAAGAGATTATTTCATTTTCATAACTCACAATGTCAATATCAATAATTCTAGGGTGGTAACCTTCCTGTGAAACCCTGACTCTTCCTAGTTTTTTTTCAATTTTGAGAAGTTCTGACAATAACTTTTGTGCAGATTTATGAGTGTGAATTGCAAGGGCACAATTGTAAAAGGATTCGCTTTCAAAACCCCAAGAAGTTGTTTCATATAATTTTGAAATCGAAAATACCGTTCCAATCTCCAATTGGATCAATTGAATGCATTTTTGAATAGTATCAAGCCGATCACCTTGATTACTTCCTATCGATAATATGGCTTGATTTTGAACTTTCATATTAACTGCAAATTAACAAAAGAAAATGAGAATAAAACTATATTTGCAAGGAGTGTTAATAAATTTTATTGCGAGTAATAATCAAACTTTATTTAACACGTTATATTATAGTTATGATTAAATTATTCGAAATAAATCCCATGAAAAAGAAAATTCTTAAAATCACATTAATAACATTGCTTTCAATTATCACATTGTTATTTGCTATTCCCTACTTTTTTAAAGATCAAATAAATGCAAAAATTTTAGAATCTATAAACAATAGTGTTGATGCGAAAGTGGCATTTGTAGAAGCCGATTTGAGTTTGCTTAAAAGTTTTCCTCAAGCCAATGTTACTATTGAAAAGTTAAGCATTATAAACAACGCTCCTTTTAAGGGTGATACATTAGTTTATTTAGGTGAATTAAACCTAAGAATGTCGGTAAAAGAATTGTTTAAATCAAAAGACGAGGCTATAAATATTGAAGCAATTAATTCAAAAGATGGGTTAATAAATGTAATTTTCAATAAGGATGGAATTGGAAATTTTGACATAGCAATTAAAAATAAAGAAGCCGATAAAGGTAAAAGTAAACCGATGTCATTGAAAATTCAGGAATATGAAATTGAAAATTTTACTTTCCAATACTATGATGAAAGTTCAAAAATAAAAATGAAAATGGACAGTTTATTCCATTCTGGAAGTGGAGATTTTGCCTCTTCTAAATTAGAATTGATAACAAAATCTACTGCAAAAGTTAGTTTGGATGTAGACAAAATGAGTTATATGAAAAAGGTTCCTATTACTTTAGAGGCCGTTTTAGGAATTGATTTAGAAAAAAGTAAATACAGCTTTAAAGAGAATAAAGCTCAAATAAATCAATTACCATTAGAGTTTGATGGATTTATCCAATTGGCAGAAAATGGCCAGAATTATGACTTGAAATTCAAAACATCCACCTCATCCTTTGAGAATTTCTTAGGATTAATCCCTTCCGGATATTCTGGCAGTATTAAAGACGTTAAAACTACTGGAGAATTTACCGTTATTGGTTTTGCCAAAGGTCTATTTTCTGAATCAACAGTGCCAAAATTCAGGATTGAAATCGCCTCCAATAACGCCTCTTTTAAATATCCCAATTTACCTAAATCGATTCGAAACATTGTAATTAACACCAAAATTATCAATGAAACTGGAATATTAAATGACACTTATGTGAATTTAGATAAAATTTCTTTTCAAATTGACCAAGATGTTTTTGAAGCAAAGGCAACTATTAGAAACATCACCAAAAATGGCTTAGTAGACGCCTCACTAAAAGGAAAAATTAACTTATTTAATTTGTCTAAAGCCTATCCAATTAAAATAGATAAACCACTTTCAGGGATTTTGACTGCCGACGTTAAAACAAAATTTGATATGGAATCGGTCAATAAAAACAACTATCAAAATATTGATAATTCGGGAAAAATTACCTTGACAGGTTTTAATTATTCTGATGAAAAAGGGCAGAAAATGGCAATTTCAAATGCAATTGTTCAATTTAATCCAAGCCAGGTGCATCTGCAACAATTTAAAGCCACAACAGGAAAGAGCGATATTAATTTAACGGGAATTCTTGATAATTTTTATGGGTTTTTATTTAAAAATCAAGAGTTAAAAGGGAATTTCAACCTGAGTTCAAATCAAATTGTAGTTTCAGATTTTTTAATTTCCAATAGCCCTAAAAAAGAAAAAATTACTGATTCAGCAATGAAAATTCCAAGTTTTTTAAATTGCACCTTATCCGCCAAAGCCAATAAAGTGCTATATGATAATTTGACTTTAATAGACGTTTCGGGTAAATTAATTATCAAAGATCAAAAGGTGACTTTAGAAAATGGAATGACTTCTATTTTCGGAGGAACAATTAGTTTTGACGGAAGTGTTTCAACCAAAGAAAAAATTCCAAATTTCAAAATGAATTTAGGGATGACTCAAGTTGATATTCAACAAACCTTTTCGCAATTAGAAATGATGAAAAAAATTGCACCAATTGCAGGAGTAATCAATGGAAAATTAAATTCAACGATTGCAATTTCAGGTAATTTAGATTCAAAATCCATCACCCCTGATTTAAAATCACTCTCAGGAAATTTAAATGGTAAGTTATTATCTACGTCATTAAATCCTTCTAATTCATCTGTATTAAAAAGTTTTGGATCTAATTTCAAGTTTCTTGATTTAAAGCAATTGAATTTAAATGATGTCAAAGCCAATCTAATTATTAAAGATGGAAAAGTAGAAGTAAGTCCCTTTGACCTCAAATACCAGGAGGTAAAAGCTACAATAAATGGAACACATGGCTTTAATCAGGAAATGAATTACAACATAAAGATGGAGGTTCCTGTAAAATATTTAGGAAACGAAGCAAATAAATTATTGGCAAAATTAACCACATCTGAAGTTGCTAAGATGGATAATATTCCTGTAATTGCAACATTAACAGGTAGTTTCAATAGCCCAAAAGTGACCACTGATATGAAAAGCGCAGTGACCAATTTGACCAATCAGTTAGTGAAACAACAAAAAGAAAAGTTAGTTAATCAAGGTAAAAATACTTTAAAAGAACTCTTAAATGGTTCTAAAAAAGACACTACAACTACTCAAAAAGAAAATATAAAATCAAAAGCAGAGGGATTGTTGAAAGGTTTATTTAGAAAGTAGTTACACTTCAATTCTCACGACATGTCCTTCATTACTTCTAATGTTGAATACCTTTCCGTCTTCAAAGATTAGATATTGACCCTTTATACCTATTAATTTACCTTTAAAGTTTGGTGTTTTATCCAGACTTAAACTGTTTATTTTTGACGGATATGCTAGTACTGGATAATGCATTTCGTACAAATCATTTTTTTGTAAATTAAAATACTCTTGAACTTCTTTTGGCAATAAATATTGCAACTTTTCACGTTCAATTATTAAATCATTAAAAGCGATATCATTGGTAAGCATTTTACGCCAATTGGTTTTATCGGCAAAATGATTTTTTAATGCTACTTCGGTTATTCCGGCCAAATATCGATTGGGAACTTCAACAATTGAAATGGCTTTTTCGGCACCTTGATCAATCCATCGAGTAGGAACCTGGGTTTTACGTGTTACACCAACTTTTACCTCACTAGACAACGCTAAATAAACAATATGAGGTTGTAATTGTACTTTTTCTTCATAGACTAAATCTCGATCTTGGATTCCTAAATGCGCCGTACTTAATTCAGGTTTCATAATCCAATCGCCAACTGCTGGACTTGAATAAAAACAATCATAGCAAAAACCTTGTCGAAAGATTTTTTTCTTTTTACTACAATTCAAACATTGGTAACCTACAAAATTGATTTCAATATTTTTATTCAAGAGTTGATTCATGTTTAGAAAGCTATCTTGAAAAATCAGAAAATATTGAATTGGGGTTTCAAACTGCGTTTGCATTTTATTTAGAACGCCTTCGTAAGTCATTACTATAAAAGTTTAAAATTAAAATTGAAATTGAGTAAAATTTGCTATTTTTGGTAAAGTTAGCATTTGTTTACTGTTTAACAAATCTAAAAGTCGAAAACTAAATCTAAAGTTGAAATGCCAATTTCTATAATCAATTCATTCGCTTCTTGGGTTTTAAAACAGCGCATTCATCAGATTGAGCTTTTTTTAAAATACCCTAATGAAGTACAAGAAGAATTGCTTTTGAATTTAATTCGCACCGCAGAAAAAACAACTCTCGGAACAGAATACGGCTACGAATCTATTAAATCTTATGAGACCTTTATCGAAAGAGTCCCTATTTCAACTTATGAAGATTTACAGCCATTAATTGAAAGAACTCGATTAGGAGAACAAAATGTATTTTGGAACACTCCTGTAAAATGGTTTGCAAAATCAAGTGGAACCACCAATGCAAAAAGTAAATTTATTCCTGTAAGTAGTGAAGCTTTAGAAAATTGCCATTATAAAGGCAGTAAGGATTTGTTGTGTATGTATTTGAATAACAACGAAAATTCAGGACTTTTTGCGGGAAAAAGTCTACGTTTAGGGGGTAGTTCTCAAATCTATGAAGACAACAATTCCTTTTTTGGTGATTTATCGGCGATTCTTATTGAAAATATGCCCATTTGGGCTGAATTTATAAGTACTCCAAGTAATAGAATTTCCCTGATGAGTGAATGGGAAACAAAGATTTCTGCAATTATCAATGAAACAAAAAACGAAAACGTAACTAGTTTTGCAGGAGTTCCATCATGGATGCTGGTATTACTAAATAAAGTACTTGAAGAAACAGGTAAATCAAATTTATTGGAAATTTGGCCTAACTTAGAAGTCTACTTCCATGGAGGAGTAAATTTTGACCCCTACAGAGACCAATATCAGAAAATAGTACCCAATTCGAATTTCAAATATTATGAAATTTATAATGCCTCTGAAGGATTTTTTGCCATTCAAGATAGAAATGATTCCAATGAATTATTACTAATGTTGGATTATGGAATTTTTTATGAATTCATTCCAATGGAGGTTTTCGGCACTCCAAACCAACATGCAATTCGATTGTGTGATGTTGAATTAAATAAAAATTACGCGATAGTAATTACTACTAATTCTGGTTTGTGGCGTTATATGATAGGCGATACTATTCGATTTACCTCTTTAAATCCCTATAGAATTAGAGTTACGGGAAGAACAAAACACCACATTAATGTTTTTGGTGAAGAGTTAATGGTTGAGAATACCGATCGAGCTATTGCCAAAGCATGTCAAATTACTAACACGGAAGTCGTAGATTATACGGTAGCGCCTATTTTTATGAAAGTTAAAGAAAAAGGGGCTCATGAGTGGATGATAGAATTTAAAAACAACCCTTCTGACATTAAAGCATTTACAAAAATATTAGATGAAACGTTGCAAACCTTAAACTCAGATTATGAGGCCAAACGTTATAATAACATGACTTTAAACCAATTGAAAATAAATGTTGCCCGTCCGAATTTATTTTATGATTGGCTGAAAGACCAAAATAAATTGGGTGGTCAGCACAAAATTCCAAGATTATCAAATCAAAGGGATTATTTAGAAAAATTGAAGGGAATGTAACTATTAAAATAAAAAACCGTCTAAAATTAGACAGTTTTTTATTTATTTACGACGCTATTTCCAAACGTTTCAGTAAGTTTTTACTCAAGGTGTGTTCCGCATATTCTTTATCGATATCCAAGGTTTTTTCGTCAGAACTTGGCAAATCATACATCGAATCAGTAAGAATCGCTTCGCATAAAGAACGCAATCCACGAGCGCCTAATTTATATTCTAAAGCTTTATCAACGATAAAATCCAGCGCTTCATCTGAAATATTGAATTCCACTTCATCCATTAAAAACAACTTTTTGTATTGTTTAATTAGGGCGTTCTTCGGCTCGGTTAATATGGCTCGTAACGTTTCTCTATCCAATGGATCCATGTGGGTTAACACAGGCAAACGACCTATAATTTCAGGTATCAAACCAAAATCTTTGATGTCTTTTGGGATAATATATTGCAATAAATTGTCTTTATTAATGTTATCCGCATTTTTAGAAGTGCTGTATCCCATCGCCTGACGGTTCAATCTTTTAGAAATTATTTTTTCAATTCCATCAAAAGCACCACCGGCAATAAATAAAATATTTTGAGTATTTACTTCTACAAATTTTTGGTCTGGGTGTTTTCTTCCTCCTTTTGGTGGCACATTTACAACCGTTCCTTCTAATAATTTTAATAACGCCTGTTGAACACCTTCACCCGAAACATCACGAGTAATTGAAGGATTATCTCCTTTGCGTGAAATTTTATCAATTTCGTCAATAAAAACAATTCCTCTTTCGGCTTTGGCCACATCGTAATCAGCAGCTTGAAGAAGTCGTGTTAAAATACTTTCTACATCTTCACCTACATATCCTGCTTCGGTTAATACAGTTGCATCAACAATAGCCAGAGGAACATCTAGCATTTTTGCAATGGTTTTAGCAACCAATGTTTTTCCGGTACCTGTTTGTCCTACCATGATAATATTGGATTTTTCAATTTCCACTTCATCTTCTAATTCTTGTTGCATCAATCTTTTATAATGATTGTATACTGCAACCGCCATTACTTTTTTGGTTTGGTCTTGACCGATCACGTATTTGTCTAGAAAAGCGCGAATTTCTTTGGGCTTTCTAAGAACCAAATCGCCAACATTAGTTTTCGCATTAGATTTTAATTCTTCAACCACAATACCATTCGCTTGCTCAATGCATTTATCACATATGTGGGCATCTATACCAGCAATCAATAAATTGGTTTCTGGTTTTTTTCTTCCACAGAAAGAACATTCTAATTTTTCTTTTGCCATTTTAAATTGTTTAAAGTTTAAAAGTTTAAAGTTTAAAGCTACTCGAGTAACCTTAAACTTTAAACCTTAAACTTGTAACTGCTATTTTTAACCTCTTCTCAACACTTCATCAATCATTCCATACTCTTTTGCTTCATCGGCAATCATCCAATAATCGCGTTCAGAATCCATATGTACTTTTTCAAAAGATTGTCCTGAATGTTTAGAAATTATTTGATATAACTCGTCTTTTAGCTTTAACATTTCACGCAAGTTGATTTCCATATCGGTAGCAACTCCTTGCGCTCCTCCTGAAGGTTGGTGAATCATTACTCTTGAATGAGGTAATGCAGAACGCTTTCCTTCTGCTCCAGCACACAATAAAACGGCACCCATTGAAGCAGCCATTCCGGTACAAATTGTAGCTACATCAGGCTTAATGTATTGCATGGTATCATAAATTCCTAGACCTGCATAAACACTTCCTCCTGGAGAATTGATGTAAATTTGGATGTCTTTTGAAGAATCTGCGCTTTCCAAAAATAACAATTGTGCTTGTACGATATTTGCAATTTGATCGTCAATTCCTGTTCCCATGAAGATAATTCTATCCATCATTAATCTAGAAAAAACATCCAATTGAGAAACGTTTAAATGGCGTTCTTCAATAATGTAGGGAGTCATCCCTTTTGGCGTCATTGCATTTACAAGTTTGTCGTAATACAAATTATTAACTCCTTGATGTTTTGTAGCAAACTTCTTAAATTGCTTCGCCTGTTCGAGCGCAGCTCTCGGGTCTTTACCGTAATTCATTTTTATAATATTAATAAGTTTAAAATAATGTCTAGATTCTTCACAAAGTTAATGCAAAGCATTAAATAAAAGAGTGCCAAAAAAATAATTTTCTGACACTCAAATATAATTCTTTTTTATTGTTTATCAATTAAGACTTACTAACCTAGGATTTATTCTCCGTAAAATGCGGCAATAAATTCAGGGTAAGTTACTTTCTTTTCTTTAGCATTTGCTTTTTCTTTGAAAAGAAGTAATAATTTTTCACCTACCACTTGATCAGAAAGTTTTTTAACTTCTTCTTGGTTAGCCAAAACTCTTGCCACAATTCCTTGAACTTCTTCATCAGTAGGATTCATTTGACCGAATTGTGCCATTTGCTGTCTGATTGACTTAGCTGTAAATTCTTTCAAGTCTTCAAAAGTAACTTGAATATTCGACTGGCTTAATGCTCTACCTTCAATTAATTGGTAACGCAATCCTTTTTCAGACTTTTCATATTCAATTGCAGCTTCTTCTGCTGATAATTTTTTCTCACCAACGGTCTGTAACCATCTTTTCAAGAAATCTGCAGGTAAATCAAATTTCGTATTTTCAACTAAGAAATTAGTTACATCTGATAATAATTTTTGATCTGCTTGTTGAGCAAATTGCACTTCAGCATCTTCTTTAATTTTAGCTTTTAAATCTGCTAAAGAAGCAACTGCTCCAGGACCGAAAAGTTTATCAAATAATTCTTGATTCAATTCTGCTAGTTCGGTTCCATTGCTACTTTCAATTGTAAAATCAACGTCAATTGCTAAACCATGTACTTCATCATGGCCCACTTTTAAAACATCCATTAATTGATGGTCGTCCTCAAAAAGACCTTTTGTATTAACAGTGACCACATCACCCGCTTTTTTTCCTACAAATTTAGCTCCAGTTTTTTTATCTTTAAAAATAGAAATATTGAAAGTATATGGGGCGTTAATTCCGTGTTCAGCATTGGTAAAAGTTCCTGTAATATCTGAACTTTCTTCAATAAAAGTTTGTGGAATTGGTGTGCCAAATTGTTTTTGAATTCGAACTACTTGTTCCTCAATTAATTTATCATCAGCAGTAACCACATATTTAATAATATTGTTTTTAGCTTCAAGATCTAAATCAAAATTTGGAACCAATCCAATTTCGTATTCAAATTCCAATTCTTCATCGTCCCAAGGAAAATCTGGATTTTCTTTTGCCAATGGAGTTCCAAGCAAATTCAAACGCTCTGATTGAATGTATCTTTCCAGCGCCAAATCAACTACTTTTTTAACTTCTTCAATTTTAATTGCTCTTCCGTATTGTTTTTCAACTAAATCTCTTGGAACAGCGCCTTTTCTAAATCCTTTTACGGTTGCCAATGGCATTTTTTCATTGATTCTTTTTTGTACTTGTCCTTTGTAATCCATGTGAACTACTTTCAAAACAATTACTTCATTTACAGCGCTTATTGCTACTCTTTTGATATCCATTTTCTTTCTTAATTTACATACTAAATTTGGGTTGCAAAAATATAATTTTTTTACGAGCTAAACAAGTTTAATAATTTCAAGATTTGATAATCAAATTAGGTTTTAAATAAATAGTTAAAAAAGCAATGATTTGTTTTCTAAATTAAGTTAAAATAGTACTTTAGTGCCTCGAAATTTAATACAATTGAACAACACTTTTTCATTCAAAATTTTTAATTCTACTTCAGAATTTCCATCCAATTGGAATGATTTTTCTGCAAATAATATTTTTTTTTCAAAAGAGTATTTGCAAATTTTAGAAGTTTCATCTCCTGCTAATATTTCTAGTAATTTTATAGGATTATTTCAAAATGAAAAACTAGTTGGTGTTGCATTAACGCAATTCAACAATTTAAGTTTAGTGAATTCTTATGG
>CANHHG010000049.1 GCA_947460615.1 Bacteroidota bacterium | reverse complement strand
GGAGGCTATTGGATTTAGAAAATGTGGAGCGTGTAAAAAGAGAGAATTAGAAATGTTGGTTCATATTAATGATAATAATATTTCAAATTATAATGGTAGAGCTATTGACTTTATTGATTTACCATTTTAATAATAATAGAAAATGAAAAATTACACATTTAATAAAGAACATGGGAATTGGTATATAGATTTACCAAATTGGGAAGGAACAAAAGCAGAACTTCAAATGGTTGCAGGTGCCGATACATTATTAGATAAATTATCAAACAATGGTACATCAGTAAATGTAATAATTTCTACAGAAAAGAAATCTCTTGAAGGATTTCAAACTCTCAAAAGAATTATTCAAACCCCACCAAATGGTTGTATGTGCCATTTAGGAATAGTTCCTGTTTGGTTATGTAATGTTACAAAGTTTGTATTTGACGGAATATTCCCTAAACAAATACATTTCAAAACAATTGAAATTAATACAGTTAATAAACCAATAAACAGTTTTCTAAATCCAAATGATGACTTTGGAACCTTAAAAAAGGGAGTGGTTTTAGATAATCAAACCTATGAATATAAAGTTAATGAAAATGATGATTCTAATTTTACCATTATAGAGTTAAGTGATTAATCTAAAGAAATAAATTAATAGTATGGATGCGGAAAAGAGAAAACTAATTCAACAACTCGAAGAAATAGGTGAAGTAACCTTTGTGAAAAAAGCAGAAAATCCATTAGATGCATTTGCTCACTACTTTTCAAAGTTGGATATAAATGGTTTGGAAAATATTTTAAGCAACCAAAATAATTATGACGGCATTTCTAAACAGGAGTATTTAGAATTGATTGAAAAAAGTTTTGTTAATCTTAAAGACAATGGTATTCAAACTTTAAAAGCCATACCAGGTGTTTGTGACAGTTGTGAAAAAGGATGCACTGGGTTTACTTTTTTAGATGAAAAAAATGGATTTTTTATGGATTTTATGGTTAAGGTAAGTGATTCCGAAATCATCAATTTTATGGAGTGTTATAACCTTAAAAATGAAGTTGAAATTCCAAACAAGTTGGAGCAAATTTTTATAAAAACATTTTCATTGGATACAGATAATGATGAGGTACCGTTTTAGTATTACTTATTTATTTGGCACTTAAATTAAATATATAAATCTATAATTAACCGATTAAATATCATTTTAATTTGGTTTTTATATTTTTTACACTAAGTATTTAATAATTTTTTTGATTAAATCTGTTAAAGTTTTAAATTATTTTTATTAAATAAATCAAAAATGTTAATTAAATTTAAAAATATCTTTATAATTACCTTTTTGCCACTTGACAAGTTACGTATAGTATAGAGAAGCTTGTGATGATAATTCAAAATGAAGTTTATTATCTATTGTTATATAAATTAATTTATTAAGTTTAACTGTATCACAAATATTTTTCGGTTGCATTTTTCTAATTAATTACTAAACATTTATTAATCCCTAAAACTTACAATATGAAAAACAGACAACAAGTTCACAATTTGATTATTTTAGACGAAAGCGGTTCTATGAGTTCCATTAAACCGCAAATTATTAGTGGATTTAATGAATTGGTTCAATCTATTAAAGGAATTGAAGGGCAATTTCCGGAACAAGAGTATTTAATATCATTGGTATCATTTAATGCCATCAGTAATAAAATTTTACATTTTGTTGACCCAATTGAAAAATTAGATGCTATTAATGATAGCAATTATAAACCGGCTTCATTGACTCCGTTATATGATGCGATGGGTATTAGTATTTCTAAATTACAGCATTATTTAGAGGGAAAAGAAAATTATAATGTATTAGTTACTGTTCTAACTGATGGTGAAGAAAATGCTTCTAAAGAATATACCGATTCTACAATTAAGAAAATGGTTGATGATTTAAAACAACAAAATTGGACTTTCACCTATATTGGTGCTGACCATGACGTGGAATTAATGGCTTCAAAAATGAATATTTTTAATACAATGTCTTTTGTTAAGAATGAACAAGACATTAAGAGAATGTTTATTAAAGAATCTAAATCAAGAGTTAAATTCAGTTTAGGAATTAGAAATGGCGATTTAGACAAAAATGATTTCTATTCAAAAATTGTAAATGAAGAAGTTAAAAAAGATAGCTTTTGGAAGAAGTTTATTTCTTGAGGGGCTTTTAAAATAATTTAAATTTTAAAATTATGTATAAAATCACTGGAAATCATATAGATAAAATGGATAGACAACTTCCTCTTACTTCAAAGTTTCAGCTTCTAATGTTGTTAAAAGAATGGTTAAATACTTTTGGTAATACTATCGGCGAAATGAAAGGTAGAAATAGCAATCCTGAGCCTTGGCTTTGGATTAAATATAAAAATGAATTATACCAAATTAATGCTGATACTAAAAGAGATGGTGTTATCGAATTTCTAAAAAATGATGCAAATAATAATCCTTGGTTTTTAATTCCAACCGAGAATTTAGGAAATCGCACAAAGGTCACTAATGACATAGATAGTAATCCTATACCAGGATTTTACATGTATAAATCATAATTTATATTATTCAATAAAAAAATTATTAAGTCAGTAATAAGTGTATTCGTTTTTTAGTTATTTATTATCCTCTGATAAACATTCCGAACTATGATTTAAAATTACTTTTTAAGAAATAATTATATGATATCAATGATACTCTTCTGAGTTTTTGAGATTGTATTTATGTAAAAAAATATTTACTAACCTTAATTTTAAATCTATGAAAAATCTAATTTTAGTTATCGCATTTGTATTTGTAATACAAACAACTATTTATAGTCAAATTAAAATCAATACAGATGATTTGATTGGCTATTGGCAACCAGATGAAGAATCGTCTCAATTGTTCTTTTGGAAAGATGTTAATGGTAAATTGCAAGTTCAAGAGATATGTGGTTCCTCTGGTAAACCAATTGATTTAATAAGATTAAAAGTTAAAGAATATAGTTTGATTATTGATACTATATTTAAACCAAGTGAATGGGTAACCAAATGCGAATATTTTCTTACTGAGCCAACTACATTAAAATGTTATGTTACAGGAGATACTAACGCAACAATATTTTATACAAAGATTAAATAACATAAATCTAAAAAAATAAATATATGAAAAATCTACTATTAGTTATCGCTTTTGTATTTGGAATACAAACTACTGTTTTTAGTCAAAATAAAATCAATATAGATGATTTAATTGGTTACTGGAAACCAAATGAAGAATCATCTCAATTGTTTTTTTGGAAAGATATTGAAGGTAATTTACAGATTCAAGAAATATGTGGTTCCACAGGCGAACCTATCGACCTTATTTCATTAAAAATCAAAGACGATTGCATAATTGCTCGAACTATTTTTATATCTAATCATTGGGTTACCGAAAGCTGTTTTAAATTTAAGGACAAAAACACCTTAGTATGTCAAATTACTGGTAACGCCGAAACAACTATTACATACACAAAAATAAAATAGGTATTAATATTATCAATCAACCTTAATCTATAATCTTATGAAAAAAATACTCTTATTAACCGTTTTGCTTTCAAACTTTTTATCAATTGCTCAAATTCACAATGCCTCAGGCAATATTAAAACTAAATCAGCTATTGAATTTACCAATGAAGATTATCTTGGGTTTTGGTCCTGCGAAGGAACTTCTCATGTTGTATTTTGGAAAGATTGCAATGGCAACATGCAAATGGCAGAATTTAGTGCTACATCAGGAGCACCGTTTGATATAATCTCTTTGAATTTTAACAAAACTAATTTATTTGTAAAAACTATTTTTAAAGAAACCAATTGGACTTCGGAATCTGAATTTGTATTCAAAGATAAATCGACTTTGATATGTACTGTTTCAGGAGATGGAAATGCTCCTTTAACCTATAAAAAAGTAAGGTAGTATGTTTAATAATTTAGAAAAATCAAGGATGAGAAAATTAATTATAATTCCACTACTGTTTCTTTGTATTTCAACCAATATATATTCTCAAACGGAGAAGATTTATTACAATTCAAATTGGGACCTTGCCAATAGTAATGATTATGAATATTATATAGAAGTTAATAAATCAGAAAATAACGAATACAAATCGTTTTATAAAACAGGAGAACCTCGGTCATTATTCTACTGTACAGAATTTAATTCTGAGGCAATTGCTAAGTCTAAATTTATTTCCATTTACAATGAATTTTCAAAGAATGGAAACATTATTTGCGAGGGCAATTTTGATAATGGTAATAAATCAGGGATTTGGATTTATTATGATGAAGATAAATCGATTAAGTCACTTTTTCATTATGAAAAGGATTCTCTAAATGGTAAATCAATAAACTATTATAAAAATGGCGATGTAAGTTCTGAAGGTGATTATCTAAATGGTAAGAAGAATGGTCTTTGGGTTTACAATAAAGAAAATAAAGTTAGAGATTACGAAGAGAACTATGTTGCTGGAAAGAAAAATGGAAGTTTTATAAGTTATTTTGACAATAAGAAAATTTATGAAAAGGGCATTATGGTTGACGGTTGGAAACACGGCAATTGGTTAACCAATTATTACGACGGTTCGATTAAAAGCATTGTTGAATTTGATAACGGTACTCGAAACCCTACTTGTCATGAGTGTAATGAATATAAGAAATGCAAAGCAGTAATTTCAAATTATTTTGTAAAGGAAAAAATGCAAAGTGATTGGATTGCAAGTGATGATTCCTATTTCAAAGAAACCAAGGAGGGCATCGAAGTTGCTTTTTCAAAAGAGAAGAACAATAAGAGTTTCAATATTAATTTAAATGTGTCATGGAAAAATTATGATGATATTTCGCTTGAAGTTACCTTTAAAAATACGGCTAATACCAAGATGAAATATGGCATTTCCTGGAATGAAAATGAAATTGAAAACACGTCCAATCAATTCTTGATTTCCAATGAAGGTTCTTACTCGATTGAGAACATAGAAGACAACTTATTTTTACTTAGTAAGTCAGAAAAAACTACTTCAATAAAAACTACAGTTGATGCTGAAAACGTTTTGAAAATCAGTAAGAAGGGAGAGGAAATTTACTATTCGATTAATGGTGTATTAGTGGAAACTCAGAAATTAAAAGAATGGGAGGGAAGTACGTTTAAAATCTTAATTCTAAATGAGGAAAAAGTAGATTCACCATCAATAATAGTGAAGAGTTTTGTTTTTAAAGATACAGAGTCCTACGATTCTGTTGAAAACGGATTGGAAACAGGAAAGTTCAATTGGAATGGAAGTGGAACTGGTTTTTATGTTAACAATGAAGGTTTTATTGCTACTAATTACCACGTAATCCAGGATGCAACAGATATTTTTGTTTTATGTAAGCAAAACGGAATGAACCAAAAATACAAAGCCACTGTTTTCCAAACCGATAAAATTAATGATTTGGCTGTTATTAAGATAACTGACAAGAATTTTGTTCCGTTACCAGCATTGCCATATCAATTGGCCTCTGAGACAGTAGCTGTTGGAAATGAAGTGTTTTCTTTAGGTTTTCCATTGGCGGATATTATGGGAGAATCTGTAAAGTATACTGATGGTAAAATCAGTTCACTTACAGGGATAAATGAAGATGTTACCAAATACCAAGTGACAGCTCCAATCCAGAATGGAAATAGTGGAGGACCACTATTTGATAATTCAGGAAATGTTGTAGGTATTATAGAATCGAGATTGAATAAGGAAAAATACAATAGTGAGAATGTTAATTACGCTGTAAAATCGGGATTACTTAAGAATATTGTAGATTTGATACCGCAATCTAATATAAAAGCTAAAGTCAAAAAAATCAGTTCGTTGAATCAAGTGGATAAAATAAAACTATTTTCCGACTACGTAGTGATGATTCAAACGTATTAAAAAAATACATTTAGCAAACGTTAAATCAGGATATTTAACGTTTGCTAAATACATTGAATATTAATGAATTAATTTGTTATTTTTACTATTTACAATCTCAATACGAGAAAGGTTTGATAATATATAAACTAACTACAATAACTTTCAAGAATGGGAATATTTGATTTTTTAAAACCAAAAGTTACAGCTAGAGAAGATAATAAATCTATTGAAATAGAGTGGCTTCAAAGTTCTAGTTCTATTAATTTTGATAATGGCAGTATGGATTTAAAATCTGGTGTTTTTTATACTGATGATTATTTATCTGTTTTTGCAAATGTTGAAACTACTAAAGATGCTGACTCGTTGATTAAGTCAATAATCATGCTAAATGGAGGTGTTTCAAATTTTAGACAAGAAATAAGGAATGGTTATGAATTGTTTTATGTTGGGAATAAATTTTCAATTAGTTGGCGTTTTTCACTTGTAGGATTAATACAAGTTGACATAATTTCAAGGAAATCAAGTTTGTTTGATGAATTTAATACGTTGAATAATCAATTTGATGAGTATTATTATAACATAGCAAAGACTGATTATTTAAATAATGAAGCATATATTAATTATGATAATGGTAACTTTTTGGAGGGTATTAATTCAGTAAAACTGGCCTTAGAAATAATCTCAGATGATTCGAGTTTCTTAGACACATTGGCATTAGGTTATTATTATATAGGAGATTACAAATTAGCAATAGAGACAAGTGATAAATCTATTAAACTTGATAATATTAATAATTCTCAAAACCCGGAACATTATGCAACCAGAGCTAAAATAAATATTAAACTTAATAATATAGAAAATGCGATTGAAGATTTAAAAATTGCAATTAAGCTTGACTCTGATTTTGAAGAGGCCACTCAATTATTGGAATCATTAAAATAATAGCACTTAACATAAGAAGCTAGGATTATTAGTTAATACTATTAAATGAAATTATGAAAATAAAAAATGGAAACTATATTTTAAGTTTAGAAAAACATAACAGCCAAATTTCACAAATTTTTGAAACAGAAAACATGAGTATCAGAAATTATAAAAATACTGTTTTTATGATAGTAATGATATTTGTATTAGCTTCTGGCTTCTTAATAGGAAAAGCCACATACGATAAGAGTCCAATTTCAAGAGAAGAGTATAATGAAATCAATAAATTAGAATACTACGAGTAATTAATTAGTTACTCACAAAATTAATTACAAACTGAAAATTTTCAGTAAATATACAATAGTGTTAATCCTAATTTAATATCCTACTATGAATAAAGAGAGTGCAATTAAACAAGTAAACCATAAACTGAATTTAAATTTAAATTCTAATAATACTAATTGGTCAAATATTAATGCAAATGGAATTTGGTCTATCGAACCAAATTGTGAAAGAAAGTCTCAAAAACTATATTTGTTATTAAATAATAATCTTTCAAAAAAAATTCATGTTTTTGAAATTCCATCAAATCACGAAGTGTACTTAAAGTTATATTGTAGAAATGACAGAAATGTTTATAGATTATTATTCAACCTTAGTGATACTGAATTTATAGAAACTTTAGGACATATTAACTTTAAATTTTTTTATAAAGGTTTAATAGATTACATATGATTTTTTTATTGAACATCAGTTTTAATATTAAATGTCATCCCATTTTTTATAAATCTTAGCATTTGTCCCAAAAACCTTTTAAAGTAATCCAGAATTTTTTAGGTATATTTTCTACTAAAATAAGATTTTACAAACGGAAAATCGACAACCGGCTTTAGAAAATTCGTAATTGCGAACGGATGTTAGCGGTAGTTCTTTTTCTCAATTGGCGATTACTTCCATGTATTGTTTTTGATTGTCAATGAAACAATGTAAATGTTTAGTTATTTCTCCAATTTTTGAAATTTCAAATGTCAAATATTGACCTGAAAAAACTCTGCCTTGAATATGATATTCTTGATCAAATGAATGTCTTATTTGCTTAATAGAATCTTCATTTAAATTATTTGACTTTATTAAGAAATTAATTGCCTCAGCAATTTTTTGATTAAAGTTATCCAATGACACATTTTCTTTTGTCACGAAATAAAATCCAGTAAAATTTTCCATGATTTATGGTTTTAAAAGTATTATGCAAAGATAATCTTTTTTTTAACGCACTAGTTTTGTGGAATTACTGCTAACATTGTTGAACCAAAAACCTCTAGAGCAATCTAGAGGTTTTTTTACGGCATTTTTTCAACAAAATCTGCTAGAAATTCTAATATTTGATTTGAAAATAAGTCAATAGCGTTCACAGTCGAACCAAAACACTTTTAAGTAATTTAAAGTTTTTTGTTAAGGCATATTTTCAACAAAATGAGTTAGAAATTCTAACATTTGATTTGAAAATAAGTCAATAGAGTTCACAAAAAAAGTCCAAGGAAATCTTGGACTTTTTTATTTAAAACTTATTATTTCTTCTTGCGATACTGTTAAATATTCCTCAAACATTAAATCTTGTCCAAGATCATTTAAATCCAAAGGTTGTTCGATTGCATTAACCTGATTGTACAACCTATCTAAAATCTGTATCACTTGAAATGATTCAGAAGTATTTAGCGAAAATCTATCTCATTTAATAGTTATTATTTTATTTTTTTAATATATCTGGTTTGAAACAAAATCGCATACTGATTGAGTTATATTGACACTTAATTGAGTTCTAATAAGTCTTAATTTTGTTTGAATAAATTTTTACTTAATCCTTCTCCAATCTTGGGATTTTAAGAATTTTCTACACAAATTTTAAAAATGATTATGCAAGTTCTTTATAAATACTTCACCTTACTTGGCTTAGTACTTTTTTTTATAACAAAATCACATTCACAATCCCTGCCCATTACCTCTTACGGGGTTTGGGACCGTGGAGCTGGAGTTGTGGATTATTCCAATCCAAATTCCGATTTTATAAAGGGTATAGAAATATCTGCTAATTGGGATGAAATTCAGCCTAATGGCCCAGGAACTAATTGTGACTTTAGTTTATTTCAACAAAAATTAGATCTAGCTGTTACCCACGATAAGAAGATTCGATTTAGTATTAATGTTGGACCTGATTGCCCTTCTTGGCTTTTTAGTAATGGTGTCCCATTAGTAAATGTAACTATAGCCCCTAATTCAAATCAAAATTACGCTAATAGACATCCCTATTATTTAGACCAAGAATATAAAACTTACTATTTTGAAATAATTAGACAGTTTGCCTTGTTTTTGAGAAATCAACCCCAATCTAAATTTAACCATATTGCATTTGTACAAGTAAAAACGGGTGCTACAGGAGACGAAGAACCTTACAAAGGAACCGTTAATAATACTAATTATGAAATAAATTCAGCAAATTGGCAATTATTTCGTTTAGAAGCTTTTGATAAATTTAAAGAATATTTCAATGATGTTTCAACTCGTAAAATTGTATTAACATTCAATAATGTAGATCCTGTAGAGGAACCAGACGCTTATAATTATGTTATGACCCAATTAGATCCTATACTTGGTTTTGGTATTAAAGGGGGAGCTTATAACCGTGGACATCATTTGTCAGATGAGCAAACCTACAAAGAGCAATGGAATCCATTTTTAATTAATCCAATTGTAAGTTCTAGTAATCCAACTGGTAGAAAATTATTTTCAGCTTCGGAAATGGATCAATCTTGGTCCAGAGGTTTTTTTGCTTTGAATTATGAAATAGGTTTTTATTGGTCAGCCCTTGGGGGAATTAATACAGGGCTTTCTTGTACCAACATTACAGAAAGTGCCATGACATATGCTCTAGCAAATCCTGGAATTATTGACATCTTCAAAATGTATAACAGATATGCCCAGCAGGTTTATCCAGTTAGTGCCACAACTGCTTTTTCTGTTTTTCATGAAGGACTCAATTCGGCAGATACAGTTAAATTCCCCGTTGCGACTTATGGTACCGCTAGCAGGAGCAATATAGCTCGCTATCAAAATATATGTGAAGCATATGTCAATAGAGGAGCTCGTTTAGATGATTTATCTTTTGTAACATCTGGACAAGTAAATCAACGTGAAAATCAACAGTTTTACAATGATGTAGGATGGGAAATTTGCGAAGGAAATATTGAACGATTTATGACTCAAATAAATCCTGATGCTACCTCCATAGGATTGTTCAGGGTGCGAGGAACTATAACTTCAACTTCTTCAAAATATGATCGTTTTGCTCGTTCTTTCGAGAATAGTACTGGTAAAAATACAATGTATTTCAAATTACATAATGAATTACCTGCAACTAATAAAAACTTAAAATTTACCATTATTTGGTTGGATAAAACTGCGGGTTCTACTTGGGCCTTTAAATACAGAAATTCTACAGGTCTTCAGGCCATTCCTTTTACGGGAACAGGGACTAATCAATGGAGAACAGAAATTTTTAATATCATAGATGGTGTTATGAATCAAGGCGGTGTAAATGGTTCTGATTTTATGTTGGTCAATACTGATAGTTTTGATGATATATTTAATGGAATTGAAATGAATATTATCGGTGTCGGTATTCAACCCCAAACTATAAATTTCAACCCATTTCCATTTAAAAAAATGGGAGATCCAGACTTTAATCCAGGGGCAACAGCTAGTTCTGGCTTAGCGATTACTTATTCGAGTTCTAATCTTAATGTGGCAACCATTGTAAACAATATGATTCACATCGTTGGGCTAGGTTCAACCGCAATTACAGCTTCACAAGCCGGTAATAACGGCTATAATCCAGCAACATCAGTTGTGCAGGATTTAACAGTATTTCATCAAACTACTATTTCTACTGTTGGAAACAATACATGGACATGCCCGGCAGGAATTAATACAATAAAAGTCGAAGCCTGGGGTGGTGGCGGCGGCGGCGGCGGAACCTCTTTAGCTGGTTTTGCAGGTGGTGGTGCGGGGGGTTCTTATGTTGTAAATGAAAACGTGTCCGTTGTCCCTGCAATAAGTTATAATGTGACAGTGGGTGCTGGAGGAGCTCAAAGTGGTAATAGTGGGGCTAATGGAAATAACGGAAGTAATACAATATTTGGATCAACGACTCCTGTTATTGCAAATGGTGGTATTGGAGGAAGCGGAACAACTGCAACAGGACAATTGGGAGCAGGGGGTACAAATAGTTCAGGTGGTTCAGGAGGCACAGTTACTATAGGATTACCTGGTGCATCTGGCGCTAGTGGATCAGGTGGTGCCGGCGGTACTGGAGCCGGAGTCATAGGTGGTGCAGGAGGAGCAAGTAAAACATCTGCGGGTAATGGAATTGCAGGAACCTCTCCGGGTGGCGGCGGCGGAGGAGCTTATGGTCCTACTACTGGAAGTAATAGGGGAGCCGCAGGAGGTGACGGGCAAATTATAATTACCTATACGGTTGGAGTGCCAAACGCTCCTACTATAGGAACGCCAACGGTTTCGGGAGTCAGTGGGCAAGCCTCAATCCCATTTACAGCTCCTGCCTTCAATGGCAACTCAATAATTACTTCTTATACTGCAACATCCTCTCCCGGAGGAATTACCACAACAATAAGTCAGGCAGGAAGTGGCGCCATAATAGTGAATGGACTGACTAACGGAACCGCTTATACCTTTACCGTACGGGCAACAAATAGTATGGGACAAAGTGACGAAAGTGCCGCATCAAATGCAGTGACTCCATATAAAATTACCACTTGGGATGGTACAGCTTGGTCATATGGAACGCCAACAACTTTTGATGAAGCAATTATTGCTGGAAATTTTTCAACAACGGAAACTGGCGATACAGCAGGATTTTCTGCAAAAACATTAACGGTTAATGCAACTAAAACATTTACTATCAATACTGGACAGAATATCACAGTTGCAGGTACTGTTACTAACAATGGCACCATAACTGTAAACAACAATGCCAACTTGATTCAAACTGCTGCGTTAAACACGAACTCAGGTTCTGGAACTGCAATTGTAAAAAGAAACAGCGCTACTATTCAATTGTATGATTATACGTTATGGAGTTCGCCAGTGGCAGGACAAAATTTAAAGGCATTTTCGCCAGAAACTTTAGATTCTCGTTTTTACTCCTACAATTCTAGCACTAATCAATATAATGCAGTTACAAACCCAAACCCAACTACTACTCCTTTTGCTCCTGCAACAGGATATTTAATTCGTGCTCCTAATGATTGGGCTCTAAATACTCCTAGAAATTTCAATGGAGTATTTTCAGGAGTTCTTAATAACGGTCCTTTTTCAAAAACCCTAAGTTATACTGATGATGCTCGTAGTTATAATTTAGTAGGAAATCCTTACCCATCAACTATAGACGCAAATGCATTTATAACTGATAACACTGCTAATATTGAAAACACTTTGTATTTCTGGAGAAAAACTAACGGGGCCTCAGGATCAGCTTATGCAACTTATACTTTAGGTGGTGCAACAACTTCTACACCAACAAGTGCAGCACCAAATGGAACGATTCAAGTAGGTCAAGGATTTTTTGTTAAAGCGAAAAGTGCTTCAACCTTGAATTTTAAAAATGCAATGCGTTTGACTAACTCTTCAACTCAATTTTTTAGAACAAATATGGAAAGAAATCGTATTTGGTTGAATTTGACCAATACTTCAGGAGTTTTCAGCCAAATGCTTGTAAGCTATATGGCAGAAGCAACGCAAGGAGTAGATTCATTGGATGGAAAATACATTAACGATGCTCCAATTGCTTTAACCTCTATCATAAACGCTGGGGAATTTACCATACAAGGTCGACCATTACCTTTTACAACTACAGATACGGTACAGTTGGGTTTCAAAACCAATATGGACGGAAACTACACTATTGCCCTAGACCATGTAGATGGATTGTTTACTGGGGAACAAGCTATTTATCTTAAAGATAACATTACTGGTAATGAAATAGATTTGAAAGTAGGTTCTTATACTTTCAATGCACCAGCCGGAATAGACAACGAGAGATTTTTATTGAAATACCAAAGAACTTTGAACGTAGATTCATCAGAATTCAATGGAAACAATGTGAGAGTGTATATAAATAACGGCACTTTATATGTAAATTCAGGTACAAGTCCTATTAATACTATTGAAGTGTACGATATTCAGGGAAGATTAATTGCACATCAAAAAGCTGTGAAATCGATTACAGCTATAATCAATAATTTGAATGCAACTAACCAAGTATTGATTGTTAAAATTAAAGACGAGAATAATAAAGTGGTAATTAAAAAAACAGTGAATTAAAAAAGATGAAGCTTGTCAGATTAATTAAAGTATTTATTAATAATTTATTTGTGATTTAAGTTTCAATTGAAACAAATTAACTTTATGAATGACACTTTTTCGCCAAGACAAGCATGAATTTTTCAGCTAAATTTACAAAAAACTTCACTTTTAATTAATAACAATATGAAAACAAAAATTACTTATTTATTTTTAATCTTACCTTTCTTGACCTTTGCTCAAGGGCCGTGGGAATTTAATACTGCTTCTAATTCGGAGGGATGGACTGTTTCTCAAGGATCAGCTGGTGCTGCTGGTACCCTAAGTGCAACAGGAACCGCTATTGAATATACAACTATAACTGGGTCTTCTGCAACTTCAAGAAATCCAACATTTACTAAAACATCTGCAAATATAGATGCGAATGCTAACAACCAAATTGAGGTTAGGATAAAAAACGGTTCTGCCGCATCTTATTTGAGACTAACTACAACAATTGGGACTGTTTTAAATACTTATAATAGTGTGATCACAACAGCTGATGCCGATTATAGAATTTATACTTTTACTTTGACATCTGCTGGTACTGTAAGTGCTCTTTCTCTAGAATTTAAACTTAACGATGGTACTGCGAGTGGCAATAATTATGTTCCACAAACTGCACCAAGCACTGTCGGTACTGTAATAAGTATTGATTACATTAGACCAAAAAATTTCGTTGCACCTATACAAAACACATATAATTTTGATTCAACAACGGAGGGATTTACTACACTAACAAGAGCAACTGCTGTACAAGCAACTGAATCTTCTAGAGGGACTTTAATGGTCAACTGTAATGCTGTAAGTGTTAATAATGGTAAAGTATCTTTATCGCCTATCGTTTTCCGTGTTGAAGGGACAAATAGGTATGCACACATTACTTTAAAAAACACTTCAAACAATACATTATTTCAATTAAATGGAAAAGTAGCTAGTGTTTTAACTGCTTTTAATCCAGTTCAAAACTATACTATTTCTGATGCTAACTATAAAACTTATGATTTTGATTTAACTACTTGGGATAGCGGCTCTCAATTTCCTGAATTAAACTTTGGGGTAAAAACTACATGGTTGGCAACAGCGACATATGCAATAGGTGCTATCGTAATTTCAGGTAATACCTACTGTAAAAACATATCTGGAGCAAACAGTGTTTCGCCTGCAGTACCACACACTGATACTACAAATTGGGTACTATGTGATGTAACAGGTGCAGTTGCTCCTGCTGCTGGTGCAATTCTTGGAGGTGCATTGAATATAAATCCTTTAACTAATTCTGTATATGTTGATTCAATTGTTTTTGATAATGTTGTTCCTTTAGCTTTAGGTACTGCAGATTTTGGAAATACTAAAAATACAATTTCATTATATCCAAATCCAGCAAAAGAGGTTTTGAATATAAGTTCATATAATAATATTACTAAAATTGAAGTATATGATATGCAAGGTAGAAACGTAGTATCCAATAACAATTCTTCAAATGTGAATATTGGAGCTCTAGGAAAAGGGGCTTATATAGTTAAAGTAGTGCAAGAAAACGGTAATATTGTTGCAAAACAATTTATTAAAGAATAATTTTTTTAATATTTTAAATAGTACAATTTAATTTTTAAAGAGAGCATTCAAGTTTATTTAAAACAAGGATGTTCTCTTTTAATTAGGAGACCTCTAATTTTCTATTCAAATTCTAAACTAATGTCTTGTTTTAATTTAAGTTATTTCTTGTAACTTTCAATAAATAAAAAATTTAAAAATGATTATGCAAGTTCTTTATAAATACGTTGCCTTACTATACTATGTTCTCTTTTTTATAACAGAATCACAAGCACAAAAAATAGCGGTTCCTATAAGTTCTTATGGTGTTTGGGATCGTGGAGGAGGAGTTGATGATTATTCTGATCCAAAGGCCGACTTTGTTATGGGCATTGAAGTTTCAGCCACTTGGGCAGAAGTACAATCCATTGGGCCCAGTAAATTTGATTTTTCTATGTTTCAAGAGGTTTTAGATAAAGCAGCCAAATACCATAAAATAGTAAAAATTAGTATTAATGTTGGGCCAAATTCCCCTTTATGGCTCTATGATAATGGAGTTCCATTGGTCAAAGTGAAAAGTCATAAGCCTGAAAAGCATGATAAAAAATTCGGTAATTACCCCTATTATTTAAATGAAAATCATAAGAAGTATTATTTTGAATTAATTAAACAATTCTCAAATTTTTTAAGAAGTCAGCCTAAAGAAAAATTTGATTGTATTGCTTTTGTTCAAGTTAAAACAGG
>CANHHG010000048.1 GCA_947460615.1 Bacteroidota bacterium | reverse complement strand
TTCGTCTTTGTGGTTTTTAAATCGGATGATATTAGAATCATCATATCCGTCAGGAAATTTCTCGACTAATAAGTTCAAGATTTCATTGGTTAGTTTTGCGTAATCAACAATAACTCTTCTCATAAAATAGTATTATAAATCTAATAAATAGGCAAAAATTAATGGAGCTACAATGGTAGCATCCGACTCAATAATAAATTTTGGGGTATGAATATCTAATTTTCCCCAAGTGATTTTTTCATTCGGGACAGCACCAGAGTAAGATCCGTAACTGGTTGTAGAATCTGATATCTGACAGAAATAACTCCAAAAAGGGACTTCATGCATTTCCATGTCTTGGTAAAGCATTGGAACCACACAAATTGGAAAATCTCCAGCAATTCCTCCACCAATTTGGAAAAATCCAATTCCATTTTCACTATTTTTAGGATACCAATCAGCAAGATAAATCATGTACTCAATACCAGATTTCATTGTCGAGGCTTTAAGATCTCCCTTAATTACATAGGATGCAAAGATATTACCCATGGTACTGTCTTCCCAACCTGGAACTATTATTGGTAGATTTTTTTCAGCCGCAGCATACATCCAACTGTCTTTCAAATCTATTTCATAATATTCTTCTAAAACGCCTGAAAGTAATAATTTATACATAAATTCATGCGGAAAATATCGTTCTCCTTTATCGTCAGCGTCTTTCCAAATTTTGTAAATGTGCTTTTGTAAACGTCTAAAGGCTTCATGTTCAGGTATACATGTATCAGTTACACGATTTAAACCGCGTTCCATCAAATCCCATTCTTCTTGAGGAGTTAAATCTCTATAGTTTGGAACTCTTTCATAATGGGAGTGAGCAACCAAATTCATAATGTCTTCTTCCAAATTTGCTCCGGTACAAGAAACGATTTGAACTTTGTCTCTTCGAATCATCTCTGCAAATATTTTTCCTATTTCAGCAGTACTCATTGCTCCAGCTAAAGTAACCATCATTTTGGCACCTTTTTCTAATTGTTGTTCGTAAGCCTTGGCCGCATCAACAACAGTTGCAGAGTTGAAATGAAGATAATACTTCTCAATAAACTGACTTATAGGACCTTTACTCATTTTTAGTTTTTTAGTTTTTATTGATTCAAATTAACAAATTAATTATTTGATATACAATTTGAATTTTATTTTTTTTGTACTTTTTTTCTAAAGAAATTCTGCAATTTTACCTTTACAATACTATTGAATTGTAATCACAATTTCTTACACAATTATTATTATTTGTTGTGATATCCTAATATTTTTAATACTGCATCGGCTGTTTGTTGTTCCGAGAAAACACTAGTTTTAATATCTCCATTATCATCATGATCAATTAATAGATGTTTAGGTTCAGGAATTAAACAGTGGTGTAATCCTCCAAAACCTCCAATTGTTTCCTGATAAGCACCGGTATTGAAAAAACCAATGTATAAAGGTTTTTCTTTATTGTATTTAGGCAAATAGATGGCATTCATATTTTGCTCGGAATTGTAATAATCATCACTATCGCAAGTCATTCCTCCTAATAAAACGCGTTCATAGGTGTCGTTCCATCTATTAACAGCTAACATTACAAATCTCTTATTTATAGCCCAAGTATCTGGTAAAGTAGTTATAAAAGAAGAGTCTATCATGTTCCATTTTTCTCTATCATTTTGTTGTTTTTGATACAATACTTGGTAAATAGCACCACCACTTTCACCTACAGTAAAAGAACCAAACTCAGTGAAAATATTTGGAACATCGACCTCTGCTTCATCACATGCAATTTTTACTTGATTGATAATTTCATCGATCATGTATTGGTAATCGTATTCAAATGCAAGTGAGTTTTTAATTGGAAATCCTCCACCTACATTTAAACTATCTAAGCTTGGACATTCTTTTTTTAATGCCACATATACTTTAATACATTTAATTAATTCACTCCAATAGTAAGCGTTATCATTAATTCCTGTATTAATAAAAAAGTGCAACATCTTAAGTTCCAATTTTTTATTTTCATGGATTTGTTTTTTGTAAAATGGTACAATATTCTTGTATCCTATACCTAATCTAGAGGTGTAAAATTCAAATTTAGGTTCTTCTTCTGCTGCTATCCTTATGCCAATTTTGAATTTTCCTTTAATTGCAGTTTGTAGCAAATCTAATTCTTCATAATTATCGATTATTGGAATGGTATTTTTATGACCATTATTGATAATTCTAGCAATGTTATCAATATATTGATCTCTCTTAAAACCATTACAAATTACGTAAGTGCTTTTATTTATTTTACCCGATTCCATCAAATTTTCAACAATATTGATGTCAAATGCTGAAGAAGTCTCAATATGAATATTGTTCTTAAAAGCTTCATTCATAATGTATTCAAAATGAGAGCTTTTTGTGCAGTAACAGAAGTAATATTTACCTTTGTACTCATTTTTATCCATTGCATTTTTGAACCAAGTTTTGGCTCGTTTTATGTTGTTGGAAATTTGTGGTAAATAAGTAAATTTTAATGGTGTTCCATATTGTTCTACCAATTTCATTAAATCAATTCCATGAAATTGAAGGGTATCTTTGTTAAGATTAAATTCTTCTTGAGGAAAGTAATAATTTTGATTAATTAAATCCGAATATTTAGTATTCATTTGTTTATGAGTAAATTAGAATTAAAAAAGTGTTATTTCTTTAAAAAATCTAATTTTCAAACTCTAATATTCGCATAGATGATTTGTAGTTCATCATCGTTGATTATAGAATGCCTTAATTCGTCAAAATACAATATACCTATTAACCCAAAATAACGATTCAACAAAGCTTGGAACGCCATGTATGTCTCATTTTTTGAGAAGTTAAAGTGGGTGTTATTTTGGTTTTTATTCATCGCAGCAAATGTAAAAAAATATTAATTCTATATAACAAACGGCAGCACTTTTTTTTTATAATTTGTAATCTATAAATGAAGCTGTAATGATTTCATTTTCAACATCTTGGTCAATTACATAACTACCAATTCCATCAAGAAGAACAAATTTTATTTTACCGCTCTCATTTTTCTTATCATGAATTAGTAAATTCATTACCGATTGAATGTCACTTGATTCAAAATTAATCTCTCCAAATAGAAATTTAATTGTAGCTTTAATTTCTTTGTATTCTGTTTTAGAAATTAATTTTTTGGACATAGAAATATAGCTTTCTAATATCATTCCTACAGCTATTGCCTCTCCGTGAAGAAGATTATTTTTCGCATCATTTTCTAAAAAGTAACTTTCAATGGCATGTCCTAATGTATGTCCGAAATTCAATCCTTTTCGAATATTCTTTTCTTTAGGATCTTTCTTTACAATTTCATTTTTAATAGTTATCGAATCAAATATAATGGTATCTAAATCGGCAAAATCTAATTTTGATAAATCTAAGAATTGCTTCCAATACAATTGGTTAAAAATCAAGCCATGTTTTAATATTTCTGCTAAGCCTGAACGCATTTCTATTTGTGGAAGTGTTTCTAGATATTCAGAATCAATTACAACTAATTTGGGATTATTTATTACGCCAATTTGGTTTTTTAAGCTTCCTAGATCTATTCCAGTTTTACCACCGATAGAAGCATCAACCATCGCCAATAAGGAAGTTGGAATATTGACAAAGTCAATTCCTCGTTTGAAAGTTGCAGCCACAAATCCTCCAAGATCAGTTACAACGCCACCACCTAAATTGATTATCAAACTCTTTTTGTCTGCTCCCAATTCGGTTAAAACATTCCAAATTTGAATACAAGTTTCAATGTTTTTATTGATTTCTCCAGCTTCAAATTCTATAATTTCAATTGGACTTTCGGTTTCAATTAAAGGAAGTAATTTTGGCAAACAAACTTCATTAGTAATTGAATCTACAATAATAAATAGGGTAGAATAATTATTTTCAGAAATTAGTTTATTCAGTTTTTTGTAACCTTCAATATTGAAAATTACTGAATATCCATTTGCTTTTATTGACTGCATTCGCTTACTAATAAATGGTGTGAATTGATGATGCAAAATAAGGTAATTTTTGATTAATAATCAGTATTGTGTTCTTATATTTGCATTATTATTAAAATTCACATGGATAAAATTTTCAACAATACGGAAGTTGCTTTTTCTTTAAAAAGTGATACCGAATTAGATCGTGCTTATTTTCTTTTCAAAATGATTGACAACCAACCATTGGTGAGAATAGGTACTGCGGTAACCAATTTTGCTATTAAAGCACATTTACCTGTTGAAGGTTTAATTCGAGCCACTGTTTTTGATCATTTTTGTGGAGGTGTAAATGAAGCAGATTGTCTTACTGTTGTTGATAAAATGTTTACTAAAGGCGTTTCATCAGTATTGGATTATTCAGTAGAAGGTAAGGAAGAAGAAGATCAGTTTGATGCTGCTTTAAAAATGACTTTAAAAACGATTGAATTTGCTAAAGAAAGAGCTGCAATTCCTTTTGCAGTTTTTAAACCTACAGGATTTGGAAGGTTGGATTTATATGAAATAGTAGGTGCTAAATCGGAACTATCTGAATCAGAAAAAGCAGAATGGAATAGGGTAGAAGCTCGGTTTGATAAAGTTTGTGGTGAGGCTCACCAAAATAATGTTCCTTTATTAATTGACGCAGAGGAAAGTTGGATGCAAGATGCTGCAGATGATTTGGTGGCACAAATGATGAGAAAATACAACAAAGAAAAAGCGATTGTTTTTAATACTTTGCAAATGTATCGTTGGGACCGATTGGATTATTTAAAAAATTTGCACCAACAAGCAAAAACGGAGGGTTTCTATATTGGAATGAAAATAGTTCGTGGTGCATACATGGAAAAGGAAAATTTGCGTGCTGAAGAAAAAGGATATCCAACACCAATTTGCGAATCTAAAGAAGCAACCGATTTAAATTACGATGCTGCAATTCATTATATGGTTGAAAACCTCGATAGAATGGCCATTTTTGCAGGCACACACAATGAATTATCTTCCTATAAGTTGATGGAATACCTACAGGAATTGAAAGTTGAGAAAAATGATGCTAGAATTTGGTTCGGACAATTGTACGGTATGAGTGATAATATCAGTTACAATTTATCAGCAAATGGTTACAATAATGCTAAATATTTACCATTTGGACCTGTTCGTGATGTGATGCCGTATTTAATTCGTAGAGCCGAAGAAAACACATCAGTTGCTGGACAAACCAGTCGAGAATTAAAATTGATTACTGCAGAGCGAAATAGGAGAAAAGGGAAGTAATATAAATTATCTTTTTGGCACAAGTGGCTTTGATTTTTATTATCTTAAACTTTAGAAATTATTAAACTGAAGATTACTCAAGTTCTTGTAGATTCCATTTTCCAAAGCAATTAATTCTTGGTGCGTTCCCTGTTCTTTTATCGTTCCTTCGTCCAAAACAATTATTTGATCCGCTGAACGAATAGTGGATAAACGGTGAGCAATAATAATACTTGTTCTTCCTTCCATTAAAATTTCTAAAGCTTCTTGAACTAATTTTTCACTTTCACTGTCCAATGAAGAAGTGGCTTCATCTAAAATCAAAATACTTGGATTTTTTAATAATGCTCTGGCAATTGCTATTCTTTGTCTTTGACCGCCAGAAAGTTTAATTCCGCGTTCACCAACAATAGTTTCAAATTTTTCAGGAAATCCTTTTATGAATTGATAAGCGTTGGCCTGTTTTGCCGCTTTGGTAATTTCTTCTTCGGTGGCATTTGGTTTCCCATAAGCTATATTTTCACGTATGGTTCCTCCAAATAAAATGACATCTTGGGGAACAATACTCATATTTCCACGTAGTGTTTCTAAATCGTAATCATAAATATTTTTTCCGTCGATGCTGATTTCTCCGCCTTCTATATCATAAAATCTCAATAATAAAGAGGCTATAGTTGATTTCCCTGCGCCACTTGGTCCCACGATTGCTATCTTTTGTCCAAAATCGGCATTAAAACTAACGTTTTTTAATACTTGGATTTCTTTTCGAGAAGGGTAAGAAAAAGCTACTTTTTTGAAACTTACATTTCCTTTTAGCATCTTTTCAGCACTAAATTCAGAGGAGTTTATTTTCTCTGGAGTTTCTTCTAATAGTTCGAAGACTCTTTCGGTTGCACCAACCGCTTTTTGAATTTGAGCATACAATTCTGCAATTCCTCCAAATGAAGCTCCTACAAAAGTCGAATACAATACAAATGATATTAATTGTCCTACACTCATTTCCCCGCTTATACTCAATTGAACGCCAAACCAAACTACCGCTACAATAGCTCCAAAAAGACAAAATATAATAAACGAAGCAAAATAACCACGGTATTTTCCTCCTTTAATAGCAATTTTTACAATTTCTTTTATCTTACCATCGTATCGTGCAATTTCGTACCATTCATTTGCAAAAGCTTTAACAATACTAATTCCTTGCATGGTCTCTTCCACAATGACTTGACTTTCGGCAACCTGATCCTGAACTTTTTTAGAGTATTTTCGGATAAATCTTCCAAAAATTACGGCAGCAACAGCCACCAATGGAACTACCGATAACATCAATAAAGTAAGTTTGAAACTCTCGCTGGCTAATAAGGCGATTCCCCCAACAATTAATATAAACTGTCTTAAAAATTCGGCTATTGTTGAAGTTAATGTATCTTGAATTTGAGTAATATCGGAGCTAATTCTACTATTTAATTCTCCTACACGTTTTTGCGAGAAGAAAGTCATCGGTAATTTTACTAAATTACTGTACAAAGCCAAACGTAAATTGGCTAATGTATTTTCGGTAAAATTGACAAATAAGGATAATCTGAAAAAAGAGAAAAGCGATTGAAATAAAAGTATTACAATTAATCCACCCGCAATTAAATTTGCTTGATCATTGTCTTTATTTTTTACGCAATCAATTAATAGTCCCATTAATTTAGGAAAGGCAAGTGCAGTTCCTCCGGTAAACAATAAGAAAATTAGACCTACATAAAATTTCCATTTATGATTCTCAGCATATTTAAATATTAGTAAAGCTTTGCTTAGAGAAGATTTAGTAAGCTTTGATTTTGGTAAATCATTTTCTTTGAAACGGGCCATTTATGGGATGTTTATTTTGCAAATGTAGGCTTAAACTATACTAATCGTATTTATTAAATGTTAAATAAAAATAGCCGAAAGATTTATTTGTTATTTTCAATTGCATTTAAAATTGGTTTAATTTGATCTACATCAATTCTCTTCGCTTTGATCCTTTTGTCCTTATCCAATATATAAATAACTGGAGTAGAGTAGATGTCGTATTTGTCTTTTAAATTATTATAATGTGCTCCATCATAAACGTTTATCCAGTCCAATTTCTTCTCATCAACATATTTCTTATATTTGATAAAATCTTGTTGAGTATAAACACAGAATACTTTTACATCTAATTTTTCTTTCACTAATTGATGATATAAATCAATCAATTTTGGAATTTCCACTTGGCAATGGCTACAATCGACATCCCAAAAAACAAGAATTGTATATTTCGCTTTTACAGAATGAAGTCTTAGAAAAGTCTTTTCAATTTCGGCTGTATTGTTGTAGAAAACCTTCGTCAATTCTTCACTTGTTTTCGCATTTTCGAATCCCATTTTAGCTATTTTTTCATGGCTTTCTATTGGAATCATTGGTAAATCTGGAGCAATTGTTTCGAGTAAAAGAGGTCGTAAAATATTTGCTCTATTGATAATATTATTTACAATATTATCGTCATTATAAATGTCTTTGGCCTTTCCAGTCTTGAAATATTTATCTACTATGTATACAAACACTTTGTCAAAACCCATCACTTTAGATGTTTCATATTTATTTACAAAATTTGCTAATAATAATTTGTACATAATTGAACCCTCGACAGCTTGATTCATAATTTTGTCAATTTCTACCGAAACTGAGTCAGGGTCTCTAATCACCACGGATTCAAAATAGCGTGTTAGCCTACCATGAAAAAACGGAGTTCTTGCTAATCCATCGTCTTTAAAGTCAACACCATCCCAATAATGTTTCTTGTAATAGTCGTAAACAGCGATACTATCTGGACGGCCGTTTGATGCTTTTGGAATGTCTTTAAGTAATTTTTCAATTTTTAAATTCAAAGCGTCACTGATAAAAGAACCCTTATTTCTATCAATAAATGATTTCTCATAGCTATCAATGTTCTCACTAATAAGTTTTTGTTTTCCTGACATAAAATCAGTTGAGTCCTTTTTACTTAGTCCTTTTGTTCTTGGAATAAACGATTCAAATTCAACTCTTTGAGTTTCAAAATATTTAATATAATTGAAGAAATCATTTTGAACTTTGGAATTGCTACATTGCAATAATTCTTTATAATTGGTTAAAGATTCACTTGAAATATCTAAATTTTGGTTTTCATCATCAACAATAAAATCAAAATAGATTGTTTTTGCTTGTCCAACTAGAGAATATATCCCTTTGTATAATTTCTTTTTACCATTGAATTCTATCTTGCCATTTTTGATAGTACTGCAAGTATCTACAATCATGTTTTTATCAAATTGATAAAAGGTCAAATAGGCAATAGTATCTTTACAATGCTTTAAATTAATTTTAATATTATAGCTATTTTGAGCTTTCATGCTATTAAAACATAATAAAACGACTAATGATAAGATTATTTTCTTCATAAATTATAAAGTACTTAAAATAATAATAAAGTATTTAAAACTTGTTATCTTAATTGAGCTCCTAATTGAGTTATGAAATTATTTTGAAGTTTACTCATTATTTTTTCAATTTGGCTATCTGTCAAGGTCTTGGATTCATCTTGAATGATAAAACTTATTGCATATGATTTTTTGCCTACGGGCAAATTTTTTCCGATATAAACGTCAAACAAAGTAACTTCTTTCAATAAATTTTTTTCAGTTTGTCGTGAAATATTGTAAATTTCCTCAAATGCTACAGAATCGTCTAAAAGTAAAGCTAAATCTCTTCTAACTTCGGGATATTTTGGGATTTCAACAAAT
This sequence comes from Bacteroidota bacterium, assembly GCA_947460615.1. GTDB lineage: Bacteria > Bacteroidota > Bacteroidia > Flavobacteriales > Flavobacteriaceae > Flavobacterium. The sequence continues at coordinate 7,023 of CANHHG010000048.1, read as the reverse complement.
TTTATTTTATTAGAAATAGATTTTAAAACGGCATTCCAATTAAAATCAGCGTATAAAACTTCTTGTTTAATTTCAAAATATTTCAATATTGATTTTTTCACAGTTCCAAATTCAACTAAAATATCATTTCCATTCACAAAAGCTATACCCTCATTAAAAACATCTGTAGTAATTGGTTTTGTTTGATAATTATTTATTCCTAATCTAGACAATACGCTACTTACGTATCCTTTAAATAAGAAAAAGTCGGTTGGCTTTTGAGCGTTTGTCCAACTTTCCTCTAATCTATTCCCTGAAGTTAATAAGGATAAATGCTTAATTTCATCAAATCCTGAAGGTAATTTATGGTAGGTTTTTCCATATTCAAACAACTTCAAATCGGTATTTCTACGATTGATATTAAAAGAAACCGCTTCAAGTCCAGAAAACAGTAAAGATTGTCTCATTGCAGACAAATCGTTACTTAATGGATTTAAAATAACTACATTGAAATCTTCTTTTAAGTTTTCAGATAATTTAATATAGTCTGGAGTTGTTAATGAATTGGCCATCATTTCATGAAATCCAAGAGATGTCAATTGATTTCCAATGATGTTTTGGACTTTATAATCTTCTGTTCTACCTGAATTTGAAACCGTTGCATTTACTTTATTTGTAAAATGGATATTATTGTAACCGTAAACTCGAAGCAATTCTTCAATTACATCAATTTCTCTTTGAACGTCTACTCTGTATGCTGGAATTATAAGTCCTAGACTTGAATCTGAAACACTAGTAACTTTGATGTCCAAAGAAACTAATATTTTTTTAATTGTTTCCTTTGGAATTTCTTGACCAATAATTTTAGTAACATTCGCAAAGTTCAATACTACAGGAAAATCTCCAATTTTATTGTTATTTACATCAATAAGATCAGAGGTAATTTCTCCGCCAGCAACTTCCAAAATTAAAATCGAAGCTCTTTTTAATGCGTAATCTGTAATTGCTGGATCTATACCTCTTTCAAATCTAAATGAAGCATCTGTGCTTAAACCATGTCTTTTTGCAGTTTTGCGAATGGAAACTGGATTGAAATAGGCACTTTCTAAAAAAACTGAAGTAGTACTTTCAGTAACGCTAGAATCTAATCCTCCAAAAACACCTGCGATACAAAGTGGTCCCTGACTATCGCAAATCATGATATCTTCTTCATTTAAGCTTCTTTCAACACCATCTAATGTAGTAAATTTTGTGCCGGATTGTAGAGTGTCTACAATAATATTTCCGTTTATTTTTGAAGCATCAAAAGCGTGGAGTGGCTGTCCTAATTCATGCAAAACATAATTGGTAACATCTACAATGTTATTTTTTGGAGTTATTCCAATGGCTCTTAATTTATTTTTTAACCATTCAGGGGAAGACTTAACAGTAATACCTGATAGTGTAATTCCGCAATATCGGGGAACTAATTTTGTGTTGTTAACTTTGACATCAATTTTAAAGGTTCTTTTATCAACTTTAAATTTATTTACAGAAGGAGTAATCAATTCATATTGCTTTCCGTCTCTTTGAATTAATCCAGCGCGTAAATCTCTCGCCACACCCCAGTGACTCATTGCGTCAGCTCTATTGGGTGTTAATCCAATTTCAAATACTTCATCAGTTTCTATTTTAAAAACTTTTGCAGCTGGAGTTCCCGGTATTAAACTAGAATCCAGAATCATAATTCCTTCATGACTCTCACCAAGACCTAATTCATCTTCAGCGCAAATCATTCCGTGGCTTTCTTCACCTCTAATTTTTCCTTTTTTTATTTCAAATGATTGGCCTTCTTTATCATATAGTTTTGTTCCAATTGTTGCAACAGGAACTTTTTGTCCAACAGCAACATTAGAAGCGCCGCAAACTATTTGAATAGGTGATCCAGTTCCAATATCTACAGTAGTCACTTTTAATTTATCTGCATTGTTATGTTGGGTGCATGTAAGAACATGTCCAATAACTACGCCTTCTAATCCGCCTTTTAAACTCTCAAATTTTTCTATGCCTTCAACTTCTAATCCTAGATCTGTTAATACTTCAGCAGTATCTTCAGATTTCAAATCAATATTGATAAATTGTTTTAACCAGTTGTATGATATTTTCATTTTTTTCTATAATAATATTGCAAATATAAGGATTGCAGATTGTAGTAAGAAAGATTTTTTATGCTTTTTTAAAATCTGTAATTTGCTAACGAACTAACGAAAAATGGGAACTAAATTGTTGGTTGGTATTTTGTTCTGTATAATAAACTGTAAACCAATAATCTGTTGCTGGTAATGGATTTCCATTGTAATTTCCATCCCATCCAGGACCTGAGGGTTTGATTTGTCTTATAAGTTTTCCATATCGATCAAATATATCTATATAAGCATTGGGTTGGTTTTTCAATTCAGTAATATTCCAAGTATCATGAATGGTATCACCATTTGGTGTAAAATAATTAGGGTAATCAATTATTTGAATGGTAATTTTTTTTAAGCCACAGAAAAATTTGTCTCTAACCCATATTTCATGAATACCCATAGATAAATTGGTAAATACATTACTATCTTGATAAGGGTTTAAATCTAATTTGTATTCATAATCACCTATAGGAGTTACATTTATGGTAACCGTTTGAACTTCTGAAAAGTAATTAGAAACTACAGATGTTATTATTCCTGGAGGTAAATGCGTTCCAATAGTAGCATTTGCAGCAGCGGAGCACCCAGTAGCAATATTTGTAGCAATTACAGAATAAGTGCCTGGTTGCGTGGCTCGGTAATTATTTCTAGTTTGTCCAGCAATTACTCCCGTATTGTTTGACCATACAAAAGAGTGGTTATTAGAACTTAGATTAGCTATTAAAGTATAAGATCCCTGCGGGTTTCCAGCATCATCTAAACAAATAAAGCCATCTTGTGGTAAAGTGACTATAGGTAATTTATTAACTATTAAAGTACCGTTGAAATTTGCAGGTGGTGCACAACCGCCTTGAGTGGTCATTGTAAAATTATAAGTGCCTTCTATCGACGGTGTGCCAATAATAGAATATACTCCGTTGTTAAAACTCCCTGATAATCCATTTGGTAGACTTCCTGAAGAAATTGAAACATTGGTTGCCAAACCACCAATAGTAAAAGTTATGGGGTTAATTAAGGTACTTAAACATAAAGTTTGTATTGGATTGTCTAGTGAAATACTCGGCAATGGATTAATTATAATGGTAAAGTTTGAAGTAGAAAAAGTCTGGCAAATGGCAGGATTTGCAGTTATAGTGTAGGTAATTATGTAGGTGCCTGGCAAACTATTGGCAAGGTTTATTTCACCTGTGTTGGAATTAATGCTTAATCCGGTGGTAGAAGTAAAAACGCCTCCTGTAGTAAATCCATTTGCAGGAATTATTGAAGGATTTGTATCGTTAATACAAATGGGTGAATTATAGGTAAACGCCGAAACTGAGGGTAATGTAACTGAAAGATTAAAATCGGTAATCGCGAAACAACCTGTAAAAATATTATTCAACCTCAAAAATATCTGTTGTGGGTTGGAAGTATTTCTATAATTATTAGGTGTAGTTATTGCATTGGTATTAGTTACTGCATCATTATAACTAGTATAATAAGTAGCCACTAAATTAGGTTGAGTACCTATAGCTAAATTACTATTTGGAGTCATATCAAAGTTAGCTTCTCCAGGAAAATTTGGTAAACTACATTTTTGAAAATCTGTTTTTGAAATAGTCGTAGGGGCTTGAAAAAAAGTTGCAGTTCCAGTCCAGGATATTGAAAAAGCACTGACTCCTACAGGGCGGTCAATTGCAATATAATAGATTTCGTTATCCAATACATCCATCCATTTAACATAACTGTTTCCGTCGTTGCCTGGACCTTCACTTATATCTATCTCAGTACTGTTTAATCCTGTTAAATTATCAGTTAAACTTGCTTGAAGTGGGTTAGTTGTAGAGCATCTTATAGCGGTGCCTAAATTATTACATGCGGCATTAGGGCCAAAAATCCAAAAATCCAAATCTTCGACTAGATTAGTACTTTGCGGAGTTAATGTAAAACCTAGAGTTCCTCCAGTTCTAATTCTAATTTTTAACCATAAGCTATTGTTCTCACCAAGGCCACAAGCGTTTCCTGGGGATATTTCTTGTACTCCAATTCCACTTGCTGTTAGGCCAGATAGATTTGCGTTTCCACAAATAAAAATTGCATTTACACAATCGTTTTGAGCAGTCATGCTTAGGGTTAAAAACAATAAAAATGAAGTAAGTGTTTTGATTAATTTATTGAAAAATAAATTCATATTGACTTTTTTAATGACAGGTAAATTTAAGTAAATTTGATAAAAAAACAGCGAATAATTTAACTAATATAGTTCCATATATTTTTACGTTTAGATATTTCGTAAAAGACTTCTCTCAAAATAGAATTTATTGGTTTTTCTAATGAAGCATCTTCTTTTAATACTTTAACGGCGTAGTTTCTGGCCAAATACAATAGATCTTTGTCTTTAATTAAGTCAGCAATTTGAAGGTTTAAAACTCCGCTTTGTTGCGTTCCCATTAAGTCTCCAGGTCCTCTTAGTTTTAAATCTACTTCAGCAATTTCAAAACCATCATTGGTTCGAACCATGGTTTCCATTCTAGTTTTACTATTGCTCGAAAGTTTGTTAGATGTCATTAATACACAATAACTTTGATCTGCCCCACGTCCTACACGACCTCGTAATTGATGCAATTGTGAAAGTCCAAAACGTTCTGCGCTTTCCACAATCATTACACTTGCGTTGGGTATATTAACCCCCACTTCAATCACCGTTGTTGCCACCATAATATTAGTTTTTCCCTCCGCAAATCTTTTCATTTCAAAATCTTTTTCTTCCGCTTTCATTTTACCATGTAATATAGATACGGTATATTTTGGTAACGGAAATTCCCTAGAAATGGTGTCGTAGCCATCCATTAAATCTTTAAAATCCATCTTTTCAGATTCTTGAATAAGGGGGTAAACCACATAAATCTGTCTTCCTAAATCTATTTGATCTGCAACAAAAGCCATTACGTTCAAACGATTATTATCGTATCGATGTACTGTTTTTATAGGTTTTCTTCCTGGAGGTAATTCGTCAATTAATGAAATATCCAAGTCTCCATACAAACTCATCGCTAATGTTCTTGGAATAGGGGTAGCCGTCATAACTAACACATGTGGAGGGATGTCATTTTTCTTCCATAATTTAGAACGCTGTTCTACTCCAAAACGATGTTGCTCATCAATAATAGCTAATCCTAAATTTTGAAATTTGACTTTTTCTTCTAATAATGCATGCGTACCAATAATTATCTGTAATTCTCCATTTTCTAATTCTTCATGAATTATTTTTCTTTCTGAAGTCTTAGTTGAGCCAGTTAACTTTTTTATATTGATATTCATTGATTTAGATAATTCTGATAAACCAAGGTAATGTTGATTTGCTAGAATTTCTGTAGGTGCCATTAAGCAAGCTTGATATCCATTATCCAAAGCTAAAAGCATACTCATGAAAGCCACAATAGTTTTTCCGGATCCTACATCTCCTTGTAGTAACCGATTCATTTGGGCTGGATTTCCCATGTCGTTTCTAATTTCTTTTAGAACCCTTTTTTGCGCATTTGTGAGTTCAAACGGCAGGTGGTTTTCATAGAAATCACTAAACAAATTACCTACTTTGTTAAATGCATGCCCCTTAATCTTATGTTTTTGAACTAAATTCTTTGTAATTAAATGTAGTTGAATGTAAAATAGTTCTTCAAATTTTAATCGGTATTGGGCTTTAGCTAATAACTCTGGACTTTTTGGAAAATGAATATTAAATAACGCTTCTTTTTTTGAAATTAAATTAAGTTCCTTTCTTAAATAATCAGGCAGTGTTTCTGAAAATAAAGTATAGGTTTCCAGAAATAACTGCTGCATTAATTTATTCATCACCTTATTCGTAATCCCTCTATTCGCAATTTTTTCTGTAGACGGATAAAAGGGTTGCATTGCAGAACGTAAACTTTTTTCATGCTCTGATAAAAGCTCTATTTCAGGATGTGCCATATTGTAAACACTTCCAAATGAAGAACATTTTCCAAAAATTACAATTGGTAAATTTAATTCCAGGCTATCCCTAATCCATTTATGACCTTGAAACCATACCAATTCCATTTGCCCTGTTTCATCAATAAAAGTGGCAACTAATCGTTTTTTACCCTTTGCAGGTTCAATAGTTTTTATATGAATTATCTTCCCAATCAATTGAACTTCGATGCTATTATTATCTAATTCATTTATTTTATAATATCGAGTTCGGTCTATATAACGGTAAGGATAAAGATTTATTAAATCGAGGTATTTATGAATACCTAATTCTTTACGCAACAATTCTCCACGTTGAGGGCCAACGCCTTTAAGGTATTCAATTGGAGTTTGTAGCAATTGAGACATTTATTTAAGTCTTTAATTCTTGGGGTTATTTACAGCGAAGATAGTTTTTTGTTTGCAAATTTGAAAATGGAAATCTGGAACTTATTTCTCTAAAGCTGTGATATATTAATCAAAGGCAATATCTTTGAAACTTAAAAAAATTCAAATGCACACACATTTAGCTTTGCTTCGTGGAATTAATGTTTCGGGTCACAATAGGATTAAAATGGAGGTTTTGAAAAGTACTCTTGAAAATATTGGATTTCAAAAGGTACAAACCTACATTCAATCCGGAAATGTTTTTTTGGATTCTGAGGAAGGAAGTGCGGCTAAAATTGCTTTTGTCATTAAACAAGAAATCTACAAGGTTTTTGGTTATGATGTGCCAATAATTGTAATTTCTAAAGCTGATTTAGAAGCGTGTTTTACCAATTGTAAATTTCTTAAAGAAAAAGAAGTTGATTCCAAAAAGTTGTATGTGGCCTTTGTTTCCAAAGAACTTAAAGCGGAAAATATCAATGATTTAAAAATGAGTCAATTCAAGCCCGATGAAGTTCAAATT
>CANHHG010000047.1 GCA_947460615.1 Bacteroidota bacterium | reverse complement strand
TGGAGTTATTACCACATTGGTAGTAACTGGCACTGAAGGACAACCGCTAGATGCTAATGAGGTATAAGTTACCACATAATTTCCTGGAGTACTTGTACTTGGGGTAATTGCCCCAGTTGTTGGATTAATTGTTAAACCTATTGTAGAGGAATATGTTCCTCCCGTAAATGCTGCAGTTCCAGTTAAAGTAACTGCTTGCGAAGTACTTAAAGTCGAACAAAAAGGAGAACCAGAATAAGAAATTGTGGCTGTTGGAATAGGAGTGATTACCACATTGGTGGTTACAGAAACCGAAGAACAACCACCAGACGCTAATGAGGTATAAGTGACCACATAATTTCCTGGTACACTTGTGCTAGGAGTAATAGCACCTGTTGTTGTATTAATAGTTAAACCAATTGTAGAAGAATAAGTTCCGCCAGTATAAGCGCCTGTTCCAGTTAAATTAACCGCTTGTGAAGTAGCTAAGGTAGAACAAAACGGAGAACCTGTATAGTTAATTGTAGTGGTTGGAATAGCAGTAATTACTATAGTTGTGGTAGCTGTATTGGCACAAAGTCCAGTTGTTGGTGTAAATGTATACGTTGTCGTTGCGGTGTTATTTAGTGCAGGCGACCAAGTTCCTGTAATTCCGTTGTTTGAAGTAGTTGGCAATGCTGCCAATGTAGCTCCCAAACAAATTGGTGTCACTTGTGTAAATGTTGGGGTTACGTTTGGATTCACTGTAATAATCATTGTAGCTGTAGTAGCACAAACTCCTGTTGTTGGTGTAAATGTATACGTTGTCGTTGCAGTGTTATTTATAGCTGGCGACCAAGTTCCTGTAATTCCGTTGTTTGAAGTAGTTGGCAATGCTGCCAATGTAGCTCCCGAACAAATTGGTGTCACTTGTGTAAATATTGGCGTTACGTTTGGAATCACTGTAATAGTCATTGTAGTTGTGGTAGCACAAAGTCCTATTGTTGGAGTAAATGTATAAGTAGTAGTCGCAGTATTGTTAATTGCTGGTGACCAAGTTCCTGTAATTCCGTTGTTTGAAGTGGTAGGCAATGCTGCCATTGTAGTTCCAGAACAAATTGGTGTCACTTGTGTAAATGTTGGGGTTACGTTTGGATTCACTGTAACAGTTATACTTGCTTGATTTTGACACGAATTATTAGTTGTTGCTGTATAGGTAGTCGTTTGAGATGGCGCAGCAATTACATTATTACTATTTGGTATTAATGTTAGATTGTTAGTTGGTGACCAAGTAATGTTTGTAGAGCCATGAGGCACCAACTCTACTGATTTTCCCAAACATATAGGATCAATTTGACAGTTATTATCTTGAGTACCAAAAACAATATTACAATAATTTTCTGAAGTCAAATAGTCGAAAGAAATACACTGATGTGTGCCGGGAAAAACAATGATACAGTACCCTTCTCGACCTGTTAAAGATTGATTATTAATAAAATTCATTCCAGGACCTGCCCATATTACTTGATAAGGAACAGATGTATTTATTGATACAGGTAATCCTGAATTTCCAATACTTGCAATTGCTATTTGTGGATTTGTTACCGGAGTATTAAAACAAAAGGTAAATAAACCCGCTAAGTTGTTTGCGAGGGTTAGATTGTTAATAGGCAAATTGTATTGAGATGGAAAAACACTACCGTTAAATACATTAGAGGTAGAAAAAAGCCCACCGCTAGAATTATTTATAGTTATCGTATTTGAACCTATGGATGCAGTGGCAGTACTTGAATTAATTGAATTTACATTACTCCAACTTAATTGATTAGGATTACAATTGGGATTATTATTAGTAATATACAATATTGACGGTGGATCTACAACAATTGTCATTGTAGCTGTAGTAGCACAAAGTCCTGTTGTTGGAGTGAATGTATACGTTGTCGTTGCAGTGTTATTTGGTGCTGGTGACCATGTTCCTGTAATACCATTGTTTGAAGTCGTTGGCAATGCTGCTAATAATGATCCCGAACATATTGGGCTTACTTGTGTAAATGTTGGTATTGTTTTTGGATTTACCGTAATGGTTTTTGAAATTAAATTTATACATCCTAAATTGGTAGTAACAGTTAAAGTTACGGTATATGATCCTGCACTAGCGTAGGTGTGCGATGGATTAATAGCCTGACTATTGTTTCCATCTCCAAAATTCCAATTGTATTGAACGATGGAAGAAGAGTAAATTGGATTTACTGTTGAATTGTTCTGAAACACAGTTTGATTGCCTATACATGCTACATTTGCATTAAAATCGGCAACAGGATTGGGGTAGTTCACATTACTTAAATAACTAGGAAATTGTGCATGTGTAAATGAAGAGGAATAACCTGCTGTACCATTATTTGCCCCCCAGGATATTCCGTTTCCAAAATTGGTCCGGCCATTATTTCCAAAAGCAACATCTACGGATACATTTGAAATTACAGCGCTGTAATATATAATTCCTCCACCAGCTCCCCCGCCAGGTCCATGATAATCAGTACCTCCATTTAATGAGTTTCCTCCATTACCTCCTCTGGCTATTAGGTTTAATGTGGAAGATGGACTACTGGTGTTAGTTTCAATGATAATGGTTCCACCAGCGCCGCCGCCACCAGCACCGTCGGGAGCAGCACCTAAATTACCAGGCTGGCCATTGGAACCATTTGAAATAATAGTTCCATTTCCGATTAATGAATTACATTTTACAAAAATGATACCTCCTCCAGAGCCGCCTTTAACACCTGTTAACGCATTATTTGCATCACCACCGCCACCGCCACCGCCCATAAACAATCTATTTACTGACCCTGTAATTGAATTTCCGGGTCTTCCTCCATTTAAAATAGTTGAACCTACACCTTTTGCTCCACATCCACCAGCACCACCACAACCGCCACCGCCACCGCCGGAATTATGAATATTACCTCCGCCTCCAGCATTTCCGGGTGCTCCAATTCCAAAATCACCTCCATTATAACCTATCCAGTTAATTCCATTATCAACTTGATTTAATCCGTCCCACATAAATCTTGGTGTTCCACAAATACCTTCTCCTTTACCTGAAGAAACATTTGAATCGTAACTTGTTACTGTTGCTGTATTTCCCCCAGAACCTCTAACATTCATATAACCCCCTCTAAAACCTTTTCCTGAAGCATCTATAGAAAAACCATTTAAATCAAGAGTTCCTAAAACATCTAAAACTATTATTCCCCCAACACTTCCATTCCAAGCAGTGGTAGTAACATTGGAAGTTAGGGTCAAATTATAAAATTTGGGTACTCGAACTATTTGAAATTTCTTGGGAACAGCGCCATTGGCAGTTGCTGATTGATTAATGTAGGAATTGTTTAAACCTCCACCTATGCAATTTCCAGAAAAATTTAACGTTCCGCCAGAAAGAGGAACCGAATTTTGAGCAATTACATATTCATATAAACCCACATTATTTAAATTCGTATATCCAGTCGCCCCAAGTGAATCTGGACCAGAATTAGCTATACCAGCCCCATAAAGATTGCTGCTTTGTGAATTAAAATCGGCTCCTTGCATTTGGATAATAAGTAATAAATCTCCCGCATTAATAGGAGTGGATCCATAAGAATTTCCAAAAACATCATTTAGCGGAACAGCCCCAAGCGGGATGGATGTCATACTATTATTTAAAGCAATATCTCCAGATACTGGATAAAAAGTATTGATTAAAGAACCCCCATTTTGTAGGTTATTATAGGAAACACAACATTGAGATACAATGATATTTGGAATAATTATAATAAATAACAGAAATAGTTTTTTCATATTTGCTTTAAGGTCTAATTAAACTTTCCAAAAGTAGTGAATTTTTTTAACAGAATTTATGATAAATTAGAAGTAAATTAATAATTTTAAATCAACGTATTCGTTTAGTTATTAAATGTTTAAATAAAAGAATTTTGTTAATAATTTCATAACTATTAAATGCATTAATTTATTGTTTGATAAAACACTATTTTGTCTTTGATTTATGGTTTGGGTTATTCACGTGTTTCTGTAAAATTCTTTTTCCCTCTAACTTTACTTCTTCTTTTTTCCTGAAACTCCAAACCATATCTGTCGCCCTTTTTCTAGTTTCTTCAATATCTACAATAGGAGCGGGATAGTCTTTTCCAATGATACAATTATAAAATTGTTGTTCCATTTCGTTCATTTTCCATGGCTCATGAAGCATTTCAATGGGAACCTCGCTTAATTCAGGTAGCCATTGTTTAATAAAAATGCCTTCTGAATCATGTTCTTCTGAATTTTTAATTGGATTGTAAATTCGAATGGTATTAATTCCAGTAGTTCCTGATTGCATTTGTATTTGAGGGTAATGAATACCTGGTTCGTAATCTAAAAATTGACGCGCCAAGAAGTGTAATTCTCGCCAATCTTGCCACAAATTAAAAGTAAAAAAAGAAACCACCATTGCTCGCATTCTAAAATTAATATAACCAGTGGTTACCAAACAACGCATGCATGCATCTACAATTGGCACCCCAGTTTTTCCCTCTTGCCACGCTTTAATGTATGTTTCATTTTTAGGTTTAACTAATGCATCATATGCTTTGTTAACGTTCTCAAATTCCATAGTACATTCGTCTTCAAACTTTTGAATAAAATGGCAATGCCAATGCAAACGGGAGACAAAATTAAGGATAGCCCGTTTGTTTTTTGAGTTTTCATAATGCTGGTTGGTATACTGATAGATCATTCGCATGCTTATATTTCCGTAGGTCAAATAGGGAGACAATCGACTGCAACTCTTTCTACTTAAAGCAGGTTTTGAAATATGTTTGCTATAATTCACGTATCGTTCTTTGACAAAACTATCTAAATAGCGCCAAGCCCAATATTCGCCACCTTGTTGAAAATTTTTATTGGTAGTGGTAATTTCATCTGATACTAATTGTCCTTTAATAGAATCATAAAACTCATTATCTAAATTAAGCGTTTTTATATCGGATTCTTTTACAATTTTAGGGGGTTCTCGCATTACCAGTTCCCATCGTTTATCCCAATCTTGCCTTGATTTTAGTTTTCGAATTACTCCATGCATTTGAAATTCTTTCCAAATAATTGCCTTCTTTTGAAAGAATTCGTTCATTTCGATGTCCCGATTGTAAGTAATTTTGTTTCCAATTTCTTGATGGGAGAAAACAGTATGAATCTCGAATTTTTGAATTAACTCAGAAAAAACGGTTTTTACTTCGTTATGAAAAAAATAGATTTTAGAATTTGAAATCTTTAATTTGTTATTCAAATCTTCGATAGATTGGTAAATAAATCGCCAATGTCGTGCATCTGAATCTGGGTAATTCATAACTGATGGCTCAAAAAAACAAATTAACAATAGGGGTAATCCTGATTGTTGTGCACAATACAACGCTTCATTGTCAATGATACGAAAGTCGCGTTTAAACCAAACAATATTTACAGCTTTATTTTTCAAGGGTATGATTTACAATTTTTTTGGTCCTGGTAATTAAAAACAATTTTATTTAATCCTAGTTATCATTTATTTACAAATCATTTAAACACTTTATTTTCAATAAGCCCTTTTTTCCCTTAAACCGAATCACTCTTTTTTCATTGGGTAGCAAATCAAAATAATTGTCATCAAATTCTATTCCTTCGCCTTGAATAAATAGGTCTTTAGCCAGGGTAGTGGTAGAAAATTCTAGGTGGTTGTTATCGATAAATTTATAACTGATTTTTGATTTTTGAAGGTTTAATTCTTTTGGAGTAACAAAATAATAATTGGCTGTAGTTTTCTCACCTTTGGAATTGATGAATTCTGCAAGGATTAGGCAATCCTTCCATAACTTTACCTCAGGTATTTCCATATTGGAAAGCTCCATCGCATTGGTTACAACATTGGATTTCAATAGAATAGATTTTGTTTTTTTCCATATTTCTTTTCCATCAAGTTGGAGAAGACTTACTTTTAAAACTCCTTTTTCTTCATATAATTCCTCATTTACAATTTGAATTTTTAAGGAATTTAAGTCTCTTTTATCGGAATTTTCTATTCCTTTTATAATAATTAATTTGGAATCAAATGATCGTTTTACCTGATATTGTGCTGCTTTCCAACGACCATAATAATCGGTGCTACTCCAAGAGGTTACGGGCCAACAATCATTGAGTTGCCAATATAAACTCCCCATACAATAAGGCATTGCCGATCGATGGGCCTCAATAGCTATTTTGAAACCACGTGCTTGAAGTAATTGCGAAACGTAAATATAATCTTCAAAAGAAGTAGGAACTTTATAATCTCTTTCCAAATAGGTTTGTATGGTTTCATAACCCGTTGGATGTTTTTGATGTGCTTTTACGGTTTCTGAATTAAGGTTCAATTCACTGACTTTTGCAAATGATTCAAATGTTTTATTATCTGGCATTCCTTGAAAACCATATTCACTCATAAATCGCCCAACCTTTTTGGAGTAGTTTTCCAAAGGTTCCATTCCCCACCAAACGCCCCAATAATGTGAATCACCTTGGGTAAGGCTTTCCTTTTTACCCCAGCCAATGGAAGGGGAAGAAGGCCAATACCTCTTACTTTCTTTGGAGACAATCGAATCTAAAACAGCTGGAATTTCTTTTTCAAACAACCGTTGGTAATTGGTCCAAATAGTTGTGGAATCACTTTTGGAGTAGCGGTATTGTTTTTGCCAGCCCCAGTTTTTCCAACCTTCATCTACTTCATTATTTCCACACCAAAGGGCAATGCAAGGATGATTTTGCAAACGTACAACTTGGTCTTTCACCTCTTGTTTCACATTGGAAATGAAAGCCTCATCACCTGGAAATAAAGCGCAAGCAAACATAAAATCTTGCCATACTAATATTCCTTTTTGATCGCATAAATCATAAAACACATCATTTTCATACACACCACCTCCCCAAACGCGAAGCATGTTCATATTCGATTTTACTGCCGTTTCAATTAGGTTTTCATATTTTTTGTATGTCATTTTTGGCATAAATGATTCCGGCGGGATATAATTGGCACCTTTCATGAATAGTTTTCTGCCATTAACCTTAAAATAAAAACTCTTGCCAATGGAATCTTTTTCCTGAACTAATTCAATAGTTCTTAATCCAATAGTTAATTTCTTTTTATCTAATAATTCTCCTTTCCTTTTAATTTGAACAGTGAAGGCGTATAAATTGGGAGCTCCTAATCCATTAGGCCACCATCTTTTGGGATTATTAATTTGGTAAGGAATTTCTATTATTTGAATTCCTTTTTTAAGTGAAAAAGATTTTTTTTTGTTGTTAATTTCAATCAAATAAATACCGGGTTGGTCACATCTTACAGTGGTTTTAATTTTTAATTGAGCTACTTTTTCATTTAATTTTTCTTGAGTATAGGAAACCGATTCTAGTTTTGCCGAATTCCAAAAATTCAGGGCTACCTTTTTCCAGATTCCTGCAGTAACAAAGCGAGGTCCCCAATCCCAACCAAATTGATAGGGTGCTTTTCTTACATAAACTTTCTCTTCACCGGGTAAAACAAAAGGGGAGAGTGCGGCAGTTTTTTTAGCTTTTTGTACCGATGATTCGAATTCAACACGAAGTGTATTGCGGCCTAAACGAAGTGATTTTTGAACTGGAATGCGCCAAGTTCGAAACATATTATTGGCTTCTAATACTAAGGAATCATTCAGATAAACTAAAGCATCAGTATCTAACCCATAAAACACAAGTTCTTTATTTTGAGCCGTTAATTCTTTTTTAGAAATATTAAAATTGGTTTGATACACCCAAAATTGATCTTCAATCCATTGTAATTGTTTTTCATTTTTACCATAAAAAGGATCTTCAATTAGATTATTCAAAAATAAATCGGTGTGAATGTTCCCGGGGACTTGCGCTTTACTCCATACATCATCAGAAAATTTTTGAAACTTCCAATCTGATGTGGAAAGGGAGCGCTCCCAATTTTGACTCCATCCAAAGATAGAATAGGCTAATGCGATGAATAGTATGAACCCTTTTTTACTCATCGGTAAGACACTTTTTAAGGGCATTGATTTCAGTGAGATTTGCAATTTCCGTATCATCGGTAATTGCTGAGGTATGATAATAAGTGGCTTTTGTAATCGCTTTTACTTTCGAAGCATTTGAAGAGCGTAAACTACCACCCGGCATTATTTGTATTTGATTTCCAAAACGAATAATAGCTTCTTGAACTGTTTTCATTCCCAACTCTATTTTGGATTGATTTCCAGAAGTTAATACTGTTTTAAAACCGATAGTAATACAAGTATTTATCGCTTCAAAATAGTCATTGGTATAATCGATAGCCCTATGAAAACTACAGGGTAAAGGTTTCGCCAAGGAAACCAATTCAGAGTTTCTTCTTATGTCAAGATTGTTATTTTCATCTAGAATTCCGAAAACAAAGCCGTCAATTCCGGTGCTTTTTAATTCTAAAATAGAGTCTTTCATTACATTGAATTCTTTCTCAGAATAATAAAAATCCCCACCTCTTGGTCGAATCATAACTAATAATTCTTTCGTGAACATTTGTCTTGCTTTTATAATATTCACACTGCTAGGAGTGGTTCCTCCTGTTTCAAAATCAGCGCAAAACTCAACCCGATCGGCATCACTTTGAGCAACTATAGCTATTGATTCTAGGTTAAAACAAGCGACTTCCAATTTCATAGTTCTATTTTAAATAATAGGGTGCGTCAATTAATCTATTTCCGTTATGATCATAAATTGCATAATTAAACCCGCCTTGTATACAATAAGAACCATATTCTCCTGCTTTATTTAAAGCAATAAAACCTACTTGAATGTCTGTGAGATTTTTGTTTCTCGATTTCGTTAATTTTATTATTCTTTGCACTGCTTCTTCACATGCTTGTTGTGGAGATTTTCCTTGACGCATTAACTCTACAACTAAGTGAGCACCCGCAATTCGAATTACTTCTTCTCCATGACCGGTGGCGGTTGCGGCACCAATTTCATTATCAACATACAATCCAGCGCCAATTATTGGAGAATCGCCCACACGCCCATGCATTTTAAAAGCCATTCCGCTCGTAGTACAAGCTCCTGATAAATTTCCATTAGCATCCATTGCGATCATTCCAATGGTGTCATGATTTTCAATATTGGCCTTTGGTAAATATTCTGATTTTTTTAGCCAATCTTTCCATTCCTTTTCAGATTCGGCTACTAGTAAATTTTCTTTTTTAAATCCTTGAGATAAAGCAAAATCTAGTGCTCCTTGGCCCACAAGCATTACATGTGGCGTTTTTTCCATAACGGCTCTAGCTACTGAAATAGGATGCTTTATGTGCTCTAAACAAGCAACAGAACCAATATTAGAATGTTCGTCCATAATACAAGCATCTAATGTTACATGACCGTCCCGATCAGGACGACCACCAAAGCCCACACTTCTTTCTGTGGGATCGCCCTCAGGTATTTTCACTCCCGCTTCAACGGCATCTAAAGCTCGGCCATTCTGACTTAAAATGTTCCAAGCTGCAACATTAGCTTCAATTCCGAAACGCCATGTTGATAAAACAATAGGCTTATTTGTTTTGGTTGGTATTGTTAAATTGGTGTCTGCATTTACTCCTGTAAATGCGAATCCTACCCCTGCTACAGCTGCGGTTTTTATAAAATCTCTTCTTGTTTTCATTATTCTACTTTTATTTCATCTATGAATAACCATGCCTTTTCGCCAGCTCCAGGATTTCCATCAGGTATTTTTCCTTGATTGAATGCGTTTACTTTTAAATAACGGATGTTAGTTGATGGGATATCCACTTTTACAATTCCTTTTAAAGCTACTATTTCTTGAACTGAAATAGTTTGATCAGCAGAATAATCAATTCCATTTTCGGAATAAGAAATGCTGATTTGCTTCGGATAATAGATCCAACTCGCAGGGCTTGATAACACATCGATGGTAAGAGTATGCACCTTTTTTACTGATCCTAAGTCGATAGTTGCTATTGCATCTTTACCGGAAAATCCCAGCCAATCTCTGCCAAATTTACCGCGATCACCATACATTCCATCTACCAGACTAAATCCACCATTTGCTTGGTAAGAATTACTAGGTTCTTCTTTTAGGGTAACCGTTGCTGCCGTAGCTAAATGAATCTCAAATTTTTGTTCTAAAATAGCACTTTTTTTAGTATCACCTTCAAAACTTGCTGCTTTCAAAGTGGTGTTTTTTTCTATGATGATCGGTTTGGTATACAATAGCGATTTACTTGAAGGTGGTGAACCATCTAAAGTGTAAAAAATAGGAGAATAAGAATTTGCAGCCAATAATTCTACTTGTAGTAAATGAGAGTCAGAAGCGGTAATCTTAGCTTTTACTTCAAATAAAGCCTTGCTGTAATTTACCTTCATTTTATCTAATAATGAAAAGTGCAATAACAGTCGGTTTTTAAAATCGAGGTAATTAGAAGTAGTGTCTTTTCCCCAAAGCACCTCTGCCAATGCAGCCATCCTCGGCATGGCCATATATTCTACTTTGGCAAAATCTTCCATATATTCCGTCCATACATTACCTTGAGCACCCAAAATATAGTTGCTTTCTTCACGGGTTAATTCCGTTGGAATAGGGTTAAAATCGTAAACTTTTTCTAAAGTGGTGTATCCTCCAATTGCCAATGGTTCCGTTTTTTGTTCACCTTGATAATGATCAAAATAACAATGAGAACCAGGACTCATCACCACGTAGTGCTTTGCTTTTGCAGCGGCTATGCCCCCTTCAGTACCTCTCCAACTCATAACAGCCGCATTTGGTGCAAGGCCCCCTTCAAGAATTTCATCCCAACCAATTATTTTTTTTCCTTTTTTATTGATGTATTTTTCTATTTCAGAGACAAAATAGCTTTGTAATTCATGCTCATCTTTTAATCCCTTCTTATTAATTAAACTTTGGCATTTTGCGCATTGTTGCCATCTTGTTTTAGGACATTCATCACCACCAATATGTATATAATCAGATGGAAATAGAGGAAGCACTTCGTCTAAAACCGATTTTAAAAAATCTAATGTCTTTTCATTCGGACAAAAAACATCCTCTAGGACACCCCATTGTGTACCTACTTCAAAAGGACCACCAGTGCAAGAAAACTCTGGATACGAAGCCAAGGCAGCGGTAGCATGTCCCGGCATTTCAATTTCGGGAACTACTGTTACGTGTTTTTGTTTGGCGTATGCAATTATTTCTTTAATGTCTTCTTGAGTATAAAATCCTCCGTAGGGCTTTCCATCAAAACGTTGTTCGTTGTAATGGCCAACCATAGATTCTTTTCTAAATGCACCCACAGAAGTTAGTTTGGGATATTTTTTAATTTCAATTCTCCATCCTTGATCATCAGTTAAATGCCAATGAAAAATATTCATTTTATATAAAGCTAGATAATCGATGTATTTCTTGATTTCAGACTTTGAAAAAAAATGTCTAGCTACATCCAAATGCATTCCGCGCCATTTAAATTTTGGTTGGTCTTGGATTGTTAATGCTGGAATTTTATTTGTATTGGAGTAATAATTAATTAACTGATTTAATGATTGAATTCCGTAAAAAAGTCCATTTGGATGGTTGGCTTCAATTTTAATACAGCTAGAATTAATTTTGATTTGATACTCATCGATATCCATTTTAGATGATGGATTCATAATCAATTCAATTGTGCTTTTTGATTTTTGAGGACTAGTTGTAGTTTCTAACTCAAATCCCAACCGTTCTTTAATAACCTCCTTAAGGTATTGAACTTCTATGTTTCCTTTTGGAGCAATTAAAACCGTTTGTTTTGTTAAGTAAAAAGGAAGTGCATTTTCTAATTGAATAAATTTAGGTTTTGGTATAATTGGTAAAGTCGTTTGCGCATTAATTACACCACAAAGTATTAAAAGATAGAGTAAGATTATTTTTCTATTCATAGATTATAACAACAAATTAAGTAACGTCTTTAATTTTAACAAAGCAAGTAATGGTATTTTCAGATCGCTTTATTTTATAATACAGTTGTTCAAATGTAATAAACTTTATTAAGTTAATTTTGAATAATACTTTAATTAAATGACTGTTAAGGGAAGTATATATAAAATAAAGGAATCACAAAAGAATTGAAAAGTTATTTCACAGTATTTTTTAAATACGATTAATAAGTAAATAATTACGATAACTAAGTTTTTAATTTTTATAGATTAAATTTTATTACTTTTATTTTTCTAAATTAAATGTATTATGAAAAATTACTTAATTCTATTATTATTTTTATGTGTGAATATAAGCTTCTCACAAGAATATTCAAGTACTGGCAGCAGAGTATCAGCCAAAGAAGCAAGAGAACTAATTGACCAACATAATTCTGCTAGGTCTGAAGTTGGAGTTTCAAATATAGAGTGGAGTTCAAAACTTGCTAGCGTAGCTCAAAAATATGCAGATTATTTAGCCTCTAACTCCTGTTCTTTTAGACACAGTGGAAATAGTCAATATGGTGAAAATTTATTTTGGGGTTCAGGAAGATACTATTCTGCTCTAGAGGCTTCAAACTCTTGGTATGAAGAAAAGGAATTGTATTCTTACACAAGAGTAAGCAATAGTAATTATCATGCAGTAGGTCATTATACACAAATGATTTGGAAAAATACTACCTCTGTTGGAGTTGGAGTCGGTAAATGTAGTGATGGAAGCTATATTTATGTTGCTAATTATTATCCACCTGGAAATTATATAGGACAATATCCTTACTAATAAAAATTGGAAAACAGAATCCAAAAAGCCTCTAGGGTTCAATAATTTTTGATTTGACTTTTATAAACTATATTTGTATTTTGGTATTTTTTAGTACTTAAATACAAATTTTTATTATCCTTAACTTCCTTATTATGAACGAAATTATTTGTCCAAATTGTAAAAAAGCTTTTAAAGTTGATGAAGCTGGATTTGCCGATATTTTAAAACAAGTTCGCGATCATCAGTTTGAAGAAGAATTACAAAAAAGATTAAAACTGGCGGACATTGAAAAGGAAAGTGCGGTTAGGTTAGCAGAAGCTAACCTTAAAAACGCATTACAAGAAAATTTATCAAAAAAAGATTTAGAACTGTCAGAAAAAATGGCAGCAAAAGTGGCGGAGATTGCTGAAATTAAAGCCAAATTGGAGAATGCGGAACTTCAAAAACAACTATCAGTAACCGAAGCGGTTCAAAAAATTGAAAAGGAACGCGATGAATTAACCAATCAATTAAAATTTAAAGATACAGAAACGCAATTATTGGCGAAGTCTTTACAGGAGAGATTTGCAAATGACTTGAAAACGAAGGAAGACATCATCAAAATGAAAGATGAAGAAATAGCCTTGAGAAAAGACATGAAGCTGAAGCTTTCCACAAAAATGGTCGGAGAATCCTTGGAACAACATTGTGAAAATGAATTTAACAAACTTCGAGCTTCAACATTTCAAAATGCTTACTTTGAAAAAGATAATGACGCCAGAACGGGTAACAAAGGAGATTTTATTTTTAAAGAAGAGGATCCTTATGGAAATGAAATTCTTTCAATTATGTTTGAAATGAAAAATGAAGCAGACGATACGATGAATAAAAGAAGGAATGATGAATTCTTTAAAAAATTAGATCAAGATAGAATTGAAAAAAAATGCGAATATGCCGTATTAGTTTCAATGTTGGAATCGGATAATGAGTTATACAATTCAGGAATTGTAGATGTTTCTTATAAGTATCCAAAAATGTATGTAGTTCGGCCACAATTTTTTATACCTATAATTACCTTGCTTCGAAATGCCGCAATGAATTCACTGCAATATAAAGCGGAGCTTGCCTTGGTAAAAAGTCAAAATATTGACATTACCAATTTTGAAGAAAAAATGAACGATTTTAAAGAGGGTTTTGCTAGAAATTATGAACTAGCAACTCGAAGATTTAGCGAGGCAATTGCAGGTATAGATAAAACTATCAAGGAACTAGAAAAAACGAAAGCGGCCTTGATGTCTTCCGAAAGTAACCTTCGTTTGGCCAATAATAAAGCGGACGATTTAACAATAAAAAAATTGACCCAAGGCAATCCAACTATGAAATCTAAGTTTGATGAGCTTTCAAATGATAAATTAGTATAGTTTTTAAAAAAAATTCTATTCTACTAAGCACCATGAATTACCTTATTCAAATAAAAGTTGGTATTTGAGGATAGGGGATAAGTGCTTCACATAAAATTCCTACATATTCATCCACAATAATTGATAGTCCTATAACAACTGCAGCGGTAATTAATGCAACCGAAATGTTGTTGTTTTTGATTTCTTGACCCTCATCAATTTTTGTCAAATTGAAGAGTACAAATAGCCCAGATGAAATTACCAAAATTGCACAAAAAAAGCCAATAAAAACAAATAGGGTGATGTAGCCGTAAGTGCTCAATAACGATTCTAAAGTAAAGGTATTATTGGGGTTTAAGAATCGAGTTGCATTTAAAGCTGGACTTATTATTGAGGATAAAATAAAAGCACCAGAAATGATAATTCCCACTTGAAATATTGCAAAGGCAGTGTTTTCGTTTTCAATTTTGTATATTTTTTTCATAAAATATCTAATGATTCGATACAACACAAATAAGGAACTGATGCCTATCCCAAAAGCCAATAAAAATTGAATAATACTAATTGTTTTCATAATTATAGAGTTAAAAATTATTTGAATATAAGGCAATATCCCAATTTGAAATATCGCGTTGTTGAGGTGAAATCATTCCTAATTTGAATCCTTTATTGGTGAGTTCTACGGCATAATGATTCAATCCATTGACTGATTTATATACTCCATTACCAACGGGTAATCCAACACCTAAAACACAATGTCTATAGGCTTTACTCACCCAAATGGAAGAGGAAATATTTAATTGAGTTAAAATCGCAAATCCCAATAAACTCCTTGTGTCACAATCTCCTTTTAAGTTATGTAAAAATTCATATGGAGATTGAACTCCACCTGGAATATTTGCCAAACAGGGTTTTTTTTCCTCATGGTATTTTACAATATAAGAATCAGGAGATTCAAATTCCAAGATCTGTTTACAAGTGTTTTGATGTACTAAAACATAAGGAATTTCTTGTAAAAATGTAGTAACCATTTCGGCAGTTTGCAATGGATTTAGTTTTTTATCTTTCGATTCCTTTGCAAATAAACGGGTTATTGAATCAATTTTCTGTTTGTCAAAAGCTACCAAATTCACATATAATTTATTGTAATATTCAATGGGATTTTGAGTATTGTATCTGTAATCATATTCTATAGTTTTGTGATTTTGTTTGGTTTCTAAAAAAGAGAGATAACGAGTATTGTAATTTATTTCATAAAAATTAGTAAAAAAGTCATACCATTTAATGTTCTTTGAAACAACGTAATCCTTTTTTGAAGTTTCCATATTAATTTCTTTTGGTTTAGATATTATTACAGCACCCGGTTTTTTATGAATTGCAGGATCAATTATATAACCACCATTTGAAAATATAGCAAATAGAATATAAAATACTGATGTTAAAAATAGACTATTAAAGAGGGTTTTGAATTTATTTTTCTCAAAAAATCTTGTAATTATCCAGCCTAAAAATAAAATGATACTTATAGAGACATAGTCATTAAAAAAAATATAGAAGAACCCTAAAATAATAAGCCAGAAAAATACTCCAATAATTAAAAAAAATACTCTCACAAATAATAGTGTATCAATAGCAGTAAATAGTTTAGAATTTTTTCTAGGTTGCTATACTGGTTCTTTTGTTTGTATAAAAAATGATCATAAAAATAGTAAAAATAGCGTTTAAATCTTCCTATTTGATTTTATAATTTACTTTTTGGTTTACTATTATCAAAATAACTATGAATTATGTAACTAGTATTTAAAATTATGTAATAAGTAAGATGCAATATTTCTTCATTTTTGACAAATATTTATTAAATGCCATATGAAAACCATAAGAATGAAAAAAGTTCTAATCGCATTAGATTACAATCCAACCGCTCAAAAAGTAGCTAAGCGACTCTTGAAATTGGTAAAATATAATTAATTTTCGTTATTTTAAGAGACCTTTTTTATTTTGTCAATTTATTCCAATCTTCAGCGGAGTAACCCTATGGATATTTTCCTTTTTTTACTAAATTAATTTCTTAATTATTAAATAAAGTTTGTGAAAACCTCTTGGTTTCACTTTGCTGTATCTTTATGAAAATAAACAATTATTTATTTTGTTTATAACCTACTGGAAAACAACATCTTAAAAATTCAGTTGTATTAAATATTTTAATTTAAGTACTTATAAATTAATTGAAAAATAATTTTTCAATTTAGGAAATAACAATACGTTAAATAATTGAGAGCCTACGTTAAATAAATAATTGAAAATATATCGATTATTTTTTTTATTTTTGTTAACATTTTAATTAACAATTTGGTAAATTGCTGTTAATTAGGCATTTTTACTATGTTTTCTTTAATGTAATTTGTAATTAATAACCAGCTAAATGCTGTAAAAAATATAATTTATGAGAAATAGTTGCAAAAGTTTATTGATTTCTTTTTTATTATTTGCCAATTTAATTTCGGCTAGTGGTAAAAGTGCACTATTTCTTATTCAATTTTAATTTATAATACTATGAATTTTATAAATCAACCCTCATTTAAAAATTTAAAGACTATGAAATTATTTTTTAAATTTATTTTAGTACTTTCTTTATTTACTTTTAATATCCAAGAG
>CANHHG010000046.1 GCA_947460615.1 Bacteroidota bacterium | reverse complement strand
AGAAGGCAGGTGCTCTATCCAGCTGAGCTATGCGTCCATTTGTCGGGGTGGCAGGATTCGAACCTGCGGCCTCCTGCTCCCAAAGCAGGCGCGATAACCGAGCTACGCTACACCCCGAATAATAATTTTGCGGAGAGTAAGGGATTCGAACCCTTGGTACAGTTTCCCATACGCATGTTTAGCAAACATGTCCTTTCGGCCACTCAGGCAACTCTCCTTCGAAGATTTCTCTTCTCTTAAAGCGGATGCAAATGTAACGTACTAATCTATATTTTACAAATAAATACTCGGATTTTTTAAATGTTTTTTATAGTTCCCATTAAAATCATTAACAATCAAGTTAATAGCCTAAATATATTGTAATCCTAGGATTGAATTTACTGAACATTATTTATTAAAGAGGTACAATTAATTATAAAGGTGTTTATAATATTCTACCATTTGTAATTTACTATTAACCCAAATTGATTAAATTCGCATTCTAAAACTAACACTAATGACACATAAAAAAGTAGTAATTGTATCCGCTGTAAGAACTCCGATTGGGAGTTTCATGGGGGCATTATCAACAGTAACCGCACCACAACTTGGAGCAGCAGCTATAAAAGGTGCATTAAATAAAATTAATTTAAACCCAGAATTAATCGATGAGGTGATTATGGGAAATGTTGTTCAAGCCGGAGTAGGTCAAGCACCAGCGCGCCAAGCGGCATTATTAGCAGGTCTTCCTTATAAAACCATTGCAACAACCATAAATAAAGTATGTGCTTCAGGAATGAAAGCAGTGATGCAAGGTGCTCAAGCAATTATGGCTGGCGATGCCGAAATAATAGTTGCTGGAGGTATGGAAAATATGAGTTTAATTCCACATTATCTACATCTAAGAAATGGATATAAATTTGGACCTGCCAATATGATTGACGGAATGCAAAAAGACGGTTTGTCTGATGCTTACGATAATTCAGCAATGGGAGTTTCTGCAGATTTATGCGCCAATGAATATAAAATTTCAAGAGAAGAACAAGACGCATTTGCAATTCAATCGTATGAGCGTTCTGCAAAAGCTTGGGAAGCAGGGAAATTTGATTCTGAGATAGTTCCTGTTTCTGTTCCACAAAGACGTGGAGAACCTATAATTATTGATAAAGACGAAGAATATACCAATGTAAAATTGGATAAAATTCCAACATTAGCACCCGCTTTTACAAAAGAAGGAACAGTAACAGCAGCTAATGCTTCAACTATTAATGATGGTGCAGCAGCTCTTATTTTGATGAGCGAAGAGAAAGCATTGGAATTGGGATTAAAACCTTTGGCTTTCATAAAAAGTTATGCCGATGCAGCTCAAGAACCAAAATGGTTCACCACTACTCCCTCTGTTGCGCTACCAAAAGCGTTAAGCAAAGTGAATTTATCTATTAAAGAGGTTGATTTTTTCGAATTCAACGAAGCCTTTTCAGTTGTTGGATTGGCCAATTCTAAAATTCTAGGATTGGATGCATCGAAAGTTAATGTAAATGGTGGCGCAGTATCTTTAGGACACCCTCTAGGTTGTTCAGGTGCAAGAATAATTGTAACTTTGATCAGTGTTTTAACACAAAATAATGCGAAAATTGGTGCTGCTGCAATATGTAATGGCGGCGGTGGTGCTTCAGCAATTGTAATCGAAAGAGAATAATAATATATGTTTGGTATTTGTAATTTAGCGATTATTCCATTAAGAATAGAACCTAACGATCGAAGTGAAATAGTTTCACAAGTGCTGTTTGGGGACCATTTTGAAGTTATTGAAAAGCAAAAACAATGGACCAAAATCAAATTACAATTTGATGATTATGAAGGCTGGATAGATACCAAACAATACCAACCCATTTCGAAAGAAGATTATAAAGCAATATCATCTCAAGAAATAATATTAAACGGCGACTTAATAGATTACATTACTGCGGATAATAATTTCATGATGCCAATTCCACTTGGTGCCGCTTTATCTTTTATAGATAATGCAAATGTCAATAAATCTCATTATGAATTTGAAGGGGCGAAAATAAGTGGAATCAAGCCTAAATCGGAATTGATAAAAACGGCATTCATGTATTTGAATGCTCCGTATTTATGGGGTGGAAAAACACCTTTTGGCATTGATTGTTCAGGGTTTACCCAAATGGTTTATAAGCTAAATGGTTATCCCCTTTTACGAGATGCCTCACAACAAGCTTCCCAGGGAGTTCCGTTGAGTTTTATTGAAGAAAGCGAACCTGGTGATTTAGCCTTTTTTGATAATGATGAAGGCAACATTATTCATGTGGGTATCATAATGGAAAACAATTATATAATTCACGCCAGCGGTAAAGTTAGAATAGACCGGATTGATCATTTGGGAATTTACAATGCTGAAACCAATAGGCATACTCATAAATTAAGAGTCATTAAAAAAATTATATAAAAAAAATCCCGACCTATTAAGTCGGGATTTTTTATGTGTAGTATTTGAAAAACTATTTCTTCAATTGTGCTTTTAGAACTTTAGCTTCATCAAACATTTCAAGCGCATTATAAACTCCAATTAAAGTCTTGGTAGCTTCAATATTTTGAGAATCTAATTCAGTTACCTTTTTTAAGTAAGGGATTGCACTTTTATATACCTCTTCCCGTTGCTTTTTCAACACATC
This sequence comes from Bacteroidota bacterium, assembly GCA_947460615.1. GTDB lineage: Bacteria > Bacteroidota > Bacteroidia > Flavobacteriales > Flavobacteriaceae > Flavobacterium. The sequence goes on along the minus strand of CANHHG010000046.1, from coordinate 14,335 downwards.
GTATTTTTTCATTTCAGGTGCTGAAGTTCCTAATTTGTTCATTTTATCAATTAAAATCTTTTCAGAATCCAATTTTAAAATTGCCAAATTTAAGTACGCATTTAAATATTTTGGATCTATCTCTACCGTTTTTAAATAATATTTCTCAGCTTCCACTAATTCTTTATTATTATAGCAAATTACTCCTAAATTAAAAACTAAATCCGCATTGTTTGGATTTTTTTCTAAGGCTTCAGTAATTAATTTTTTATAGGAAACCATATCATTTTCCTTCAAATAAATATTAGATTCTGAAATGATAAGAGAAACATCATCTGGATTTTCTTTACGTGCTTCCTGAATTGCAGATTTTGCCTCAGCAGATTTTCCAAGTTCAAGATAGATTAAAGCTATATTTTTATATATTTCTGGCCTCTTTGAAGGAATTTTTTCATCACGTGGCTTTTCGTGTGTTTTCGCTTTTAAATATAGCTCTCTCTCCGATTTAGAATTAAAAGTCTCTTCTTTTTGACTACTGACGTTTATTGCATAAAAACCTTCCCCTTTTCCAGAATAGTTTTTTTCTTTTAATAATAAATAATACGACAAAGACAAATTATAATCTTTAGAATTTACTGCGTAATTCGCCGCGTAATACAGTTTTTCTAAATCACTATTATCTAAATTATAAATTGCAGCCAACACAATAGCAGCATCTTTAAAATTTGGAATATTTGATAATGCAACAGCGTAATTAATCAAAATTGGTTTTAGCGCTATAATTTTTTTATCAATATCAGAAGTATAAACCTGTTTACCTGATTTTTTTTCGTACTCCTTAATTGCATTTGCAGCAGCAACAAATTGATTTACTTTATCAACTGATAAAATCTTAGAAAACAACGTAGGATCTGCACTTTTAGCAGGATTTAATAATGCCGATGTTATTTCTAATATTGGTGCAACTCCTTTGTAATAAGCAAAATATACTTTGTCATCTTCGGTAGATCCGGCAACTAAAGCTTCTGCTGATGTTAAAGTAGTTTTGTAAAGTTCCATATCAGAATCAGAAATTTTTTCTTTTCCGTATATTTTCTTTAACGTTTTTAATTCATTCTTTTGAGCAAATGCTGTTGTTGAAAGAATGATTGATGATACAAGTAATAGAACTTTACCTTTCATATTTATAAATTTTAAATTAATTAATCTTCGTTTTCATCGTCTGAGTCATCATCAGAATCTTCGTCCTCTTCCTCAACGACTTCCTCATCGTCGTCGTCATCATCATCAGCAACACCTTCATCTTCAAGGATTTCCAATACTGGTTTCACTCTTTCAATAACCGCAGCTTCAATAACGTTTCCGTCTTCATCAACAACCACTTCCTCTACATCATCTTTCATCACTTTAGTAACTGCCGCAATTGAATCGTTTTCTTTAATATTAATAAGTTTAACTCCTTGCGTAGCTCTACCCATTACTCTTAAATCTTCAACAGCCATTCTAATAGTTAATCCCGATTTGTTGATAATCATTAAATCATCAGCATCAGTAACAGAATTGATTGAAATTAATTTACCAGTTTTTTCAGTAATATTAAGGGTTTTAACCCCTTTACCTCCTCGATTGGTAATTCTGTATTCTTCAATGCTAGAACGCTTTCCATAACCATTTTCAGCAACCACAAGAATTTCACTTTCCATGTCATTTACCGAAACCATTCCAATTACTTCATCAGATTCGTCTTTTAAAGTTATTCCACGAACACCAGAAGCGGTTCTACCCATTGGACGGGTTTTACTTTCCTCAAAACGAACCATTTTACCTGACTTAACAGCAATCATAATTTGGCTATTTCCATCTGTTAATTGGGCTGCTAATAATTCATCTCCCTCTTTAATAGTAATTGCCGCAACTCCGTTTACACGAGGTTTTGAATATTTATCCAACGACGTTTTCTTAACTTGGCCTTTCTTGGTTACCATTATTAGGTTATGACTATTGGTATAAACCTTATCTTTAAGATCTTGTGTACAAATAAAAGCTTTTACTTTATCATCACTTTCAATGTTGATTAAGTTTTGCAATGCACGACCTTTAGCTGTTTTGCTTCCTTCAGGAATTTCATAAACTCTCATCCAGAAACATTTACCTTTTTGAGTAAAGAACATCATGTATTGGTGATTCGTTGCCACAAATAAGTGCTCTAAGAAATCTTGATCCCTTGTACCAGCACTTTTTTGTCCTACTCCTCCTCTATTTTGAGTTTTGTATTCTGTCAAGTTAGTACGTTTAATATAACCCGCGTGAGAAATGGTAATTACCACATTTTCATCGGCAATTAAATCTTCAATACTTACATCACCACCAGAATATTCAATTGTTGAACGACGAGCGTCACCATATTTATCGCGGATTTCAATTAACTCCTCTTTAATTACTTCTGTTCTCAAATTAACATCTGCTAATAAAGCTTTTAAGTGCTCTATTAACTTCATTAATTCTTCAAATTCTGCTCTTAGTTTGTCTTGCTCAAGACCTGTTAATTGACGCAAACGCATTTCAACAATCGCACGAGACTGAATGTCAGATAATTTGAATCTTTCAACTAATTTTTCCCTTGCTTCATCCGTATTTTTTGAACCACGGATTAAAGCAATTACCTCGTCAATATTATCAGATGCAATAATTAACCCTTCTAAAATATGGGCTCTTTCTTCTGCTTTTCTTAATTCAAATTGAGTTCTACGAACTACAACATCATGACGGTGCTCGATGAAATAATGAATCATATCCTTCAAATTCAACATTTGAGGACGACCTTTCACTAAGGCAATATTGTTTACACTGAAAGATGCTTGTAATTGGGTGAATTTATATAAAGTATTTAAAACTACGTTTGGCGTAGCATCCCTCTTTAAAATATATACGATTCGCATTCCATTTCTATCCGATTCATCTCGAATATTGGCAATACCATCAATTTTTTTATCGTTTACTAAATCGGCTGTTTTTTTGATCATTTCAGCCTTGTTCACTTGGTATGGAATCTCAGTAATTATGATTGATTCTCTTCCGTCAACTTCTTCAAAGTTAACTTTAGCTCTCATTACAATTCTACCTCTACCTGTTTTAAAAGCTTCACGAACCCCTTCATAACCATATATAATTCCTCCAGTTGGAAAATCAGGAGCTTTAATATGATTCATCAATTCGTCCACTTCAATATCTTCGTTGTCTAAATAAGCTAAGGTACCATTGATAACTTCTGTTAAATTATGAGGAGGCATATTGGTAGCCATACCAACTGCAATACCCGTAGCTCCATTTATTAGTAAAGTAGGTACTTTTGTAGGCATTACTTTTGGCTCATACAAAGTATCGTCAAAATTCAATTGAAAATCAACGGTTTCTTTTTCGATATCTGCCATAATTTCTTCCGAAATTTTGTGCATTCTAGCCTCTGTATAACGCATTGCAGCAGGGCTATCACCATCAACAGAACCAAAGTTACCTTGACCGTCAATTAATAAATAACGCATGCTCCATTCTTGAGCCATACGAACCATTGCATCATATACAGAAGTATCTCCATGTGGGTGATACTTTCCTAAAACTTCTCCAACAATTCTTGCTGATTTTTTATGGGCTTTATTTGAAAAAACTCCTAAATCATACATTCCATAAAGTACTCTTCGATGTACTGGTTTCAAACCGTCTCTAACATCTGGAAGCGCTCTAGATACAATTACCGACATCGAATAATCGATATAGGCTGATTTCATTTCTTCTTCAATGTTAATAGGGATTAACTTTTCTCCGTCAGACATATTATATAGTTAAATTAAAAATTAATTTGTATTAAAAAATCTTGCTAATATAGTCCTTTTAAACTATTTTATTTACTTTTTATAGCAATAATTTGGACGATTTATTAACAAATTATACCCTTCATTTGGTTAATAAATTAATTAAGCAATACTCTTTTTAAATTAGATTTTTTTTTGTCAATTAGCTAACTACTTTCATAGTAGGTATGGTTTTTGATTTTATGAATAGAATTTAATAAATTTACAAGAAGTAATACACATTATATGGATGATAATTTTTCACCAAGAGTTAAGGATGTTATAACCTACAGCAAGGAAGAAGCGTTTCGTTTAGGACACGACTTTATTGGTACAGAACACCTTATGCTTGGGATTTTGAGAGATGGTAACGGAACGGCAATTGATATTTTAAATAACTTATCTGTTGATTTGGATTTTTTACGCAGAAAAGTAGAAATCCTAAGTCCTGCCAATCCTAACATTGAAATAGGAATAGATAAGAAGAATTTACACCTTACTCGACAAGCTGAACGAGCTCTAAAGACTACTTTTCTGGAAGCTAAAGTTTTTCAAAGTACTACAATTAGTACCGCACACCTACTATTATGCATCTTAAGAAACGAAAATGACCCAACTACCAAATTGCTCAATAAGTTAAAAATTGACTACGACACCGCCAAAGAACAATATTTAAACATGACACCAAACAACACAGATGACGAGTTTTTAGAAAATTTACCAAGGTCAGAATCTTACAATGAGGAATCTGGACAAGATGACAGCCTTAAAGGTGACAATTTTAATAACCCCGTAAATAAATCAAATAAAAAATCTAAAACACCTGTTTTAGATAATTTTGGTCGTGATTTAACTGAACTTGCTGAAGAAGGTAAATTAGACCCTGTAGTAGGCCGTGAAAAAGAAATTGAAAGGGTTTCTCAAATTTTAAGTCGTCGTAAAAAGAACAATCCTTTGTTAATAGGAGAACCAGGAGTTGGTAAATCAGCCATTGCTGAGGGATTAGCTTTACGAATTATCCAAAAGAAGGTGTCTCGCATATTATTTAATAAACGAGTGGTTACACTCGATTTAGCGAGTCTTGTAGCAGGAACAAAATACCGAGGACAATTCGAAGAGCGCATGAAGGCAGTGATGAACGAATTGGAAAAAAATGATGATATCATTCTTTTTATTGATGAAATTCATACCATTGTTGGTGCTGGTGGAGCAACCGGTTCATTAGATGCTTCCAATATGTTCAAACCGGCACTAGCAAGAGGAGAAATTCAATGTATTGGCGCCACAACATTAGACGAATACCGACAATACATAGAGAAAGACGGTGCTCTAGAGCGACGTTTCCAAAAGATAATTGTTGAACCAACCTCTGTTGAAGAAACAATTACCATATTAAATAACATAAAAAATAAATACGAAGACCATCACAATGTAATCTATACACCTGAAGCAATTGAAGCTTGTGTAAAGTTAACCAACCGTTACATGTCAGAGCGTTTTCTTCCAGACAAAGCGATTGATGCATTGGATGAGGCCGGCTCAAGGGTTCACATTACCAATATTGAAGTACCAAAACAAATTTTAGATTTCGAACGTCAATTAGAAGAAGTTCGCGAATTAAAAAATTCAGTCGTAAAAAGACAGAAATACGAGGAAGCGGCAAAACTTAGAGATGATGAAAAACGTATTGAAAAAGATTTAGCTGTTGCTCAAGAAAATTGGGAAGAAGATGCTAAAAACAACCGAATTTTAGTTACCGAAGACAATGTTGCAGATGTCGTTTCGATGATGACTGGAATACCTGTAAATAGAATTGCTCAAACTGAAAGTAATAAATTAGCTATATTGCCTGAACTTATTCAAAATAAGGTAGTTGGTCAAAATGAAGCAGTATTGAAAATCGCTCGTTCTATTCAAAGAAATCGCGCTGGCTTGAAAGACCCAAACCGCCCTATAGGTTCGTTTATTTTCCTAGGACAAACGGGTGTTGGAAAAACACAATTGGCAAAAGTTTTAGCCAAAGAATTATTCGATTCCGAAGATGCTTTAATCAGAATTGACATGAGCGAATACATGGAAAAATTCGCCATTTCAAGATTAGTTGGAGCCCCTCCAGGATATGTAGGATACGAAGAAGGTGGTCAGTTAACCGAGAAAGTAAGAAGAAAGCCATACAGTGTGGTATTATTAGACGAAATTGAAAAAGCACACCCTGACATCTTTAATATGATGCTACAAGTATTGGACGATGGTTATCTGACGGACAGTTTGGGGCGCAAAATCGATTTTAAAAATACAATTATCATTATGACCTCTAATATTGGCGCACGCCAATTGAAAGATTTTGGACAAGGGGTTGGTTTCGGAACTTCAGCAAAAATTTCACAAGCAGATGAAAATTCTAAAAGCATCATAGAGAATGCACTTAAAAAAGCATTTTCTCCTGAATTTTTAAATAGAATTGACGATGTAATTGTCTTTAACGCATTAGAAAAACACGATATCGATTTGATTATCGAAATTGAATTAAAGAAATTATATGCAAGAATAAAAGATTTGGGGTACGAATTAAACCTTTCGGACACTGCCAAGGCTTTTATCGCAGATAAAGGTTTCGATAAGCAATTTGGCGCTAGACCGCTGAAAAGAGCCATACAAAAGTATGTTGAAGATGCACTAGCAGAAGAAATTATTACTAGTAAAATTGGCAACGGTGATGAGATATTCATGGACCTTGACGAAGCAACTCAGGAATTGGTTGTGAAAGTGACAAAAGCTCCTGAACCAACAAATCAATAAATACAATACATTACAAGATTTTTAACCCATCATTTCTTCAAAAATAGATGGGTTTATTATTTAAAATAATTCTACATTTTAATTAAAACAAAATATATACTTTTGGAAAATATTATTTAATCAATTTACAATCAATAATATGTTTAAAGAAAAAGTTATAGTTGGTAGTGAAGAATGGTGTTCCTTCCCTATTTTAGGAATTCCAACCATTAAAGCTAGAGTTGATTCTGGTGCCAAGACATCTGCATTGCACGCTATTAATATTGCTCCATTTATTAAGGAGGGCGAAAATTGGGTCAAATTTGACATTAATCCAATTCAAAACAATGTAAAAACTATTATTCACTGTGAATCAAAATTAATTGATAAAAGAATTGTAAAAAGTTCAAGTGGCTTCAGAGAACAACGTTACGTTATAGGTTCTGAATTGGAAATAGGGGGAAAAAATTGGCCTATTGAAATCACCTTAACCAATCGTGATTCCATGGGATTCCGAATGCTTTTAGGTCGTGAAGCTATGAGTGGAAGAGTGCTTGTAGATCCGGAACAAAAATATTTGTTAGGGGAACCAACTTCAGATAAATTGACTGAACTTTATAAATCTTCTGAAAAAGCAACCACAGGACTTCGAATAGGTGTTTTAGCTAGTAATAAAGAATTATATAGTAATAAGAGAATCATGGAAGCGGGAGAAATGCGCGGTCACGAAATGCATTTTTTAAACATTAAAGAATGTTACATGAAACTCGACGCTACTACTCCTGAAATTCACTATCGAGGAGGTAAAATTTTAGATAATTTTGATGCAATTATTCCACGAATTCGTCCAAGTATTACCTTCTACGGTTGTGCTTTAACACGCCAATTTGAAGCGCTGAAAGTGTATTGCCTGAATTCTGCAGCAGCTATCACTCAATCTCGTGACAAACTCTATTCTTTACAATTGTTATTAAATAATGGGGTTGATATACCTACAACAGGATTTGCCAACTCCCCTCTTGACACCAATGATTTAATTAAAATGGTAGGCGGACCTCCGTTAATCGTAAAATTACTAGAAGGTACTCAAGGAAAAGGGGTGGTAATGGCTGAAACCAAAAAAGCAGCTGAAAGTGTGATTAATGCTTTTAAAAGTTTAAATGCCAATATATTAGTTCAAGAATTTATTAAAGAAGCCAACGGAAAAGACATCCGTTGCTTTGTAATTGACGGAAAAGTGGTTGCGGCGATTCAACGGGAAGCAATGCCGGGAGAATTTAGAGCTAATATCCATTTAGGGGGTACCGCATCTGTGATAAAAGTAACAGCCGAAGAAAAAAGAATTGCAATTAAAGCGGCTAAAGCAATGGATTTAAAGGTAGCCGGCGTGGATATTATCCGATCTTCAAAAGGTCCATTACTATTAGAAGTTAATTCTTCACCTGGATTAGAAGGTATTGAAGGAGCAACCAACAAAGATATTGCAGGAGAAATGATCAAAGCGATTGAGAAAAATTTTAAACAAAAATTATAGTTTTTTTTAAATCTATCCTTTTTTTAAGACCTAAAGTATTAAAAATCAATTGTTTCGAAAATAAATTTAATTAGCTGTAAATTCAAATTTCAATCATAAAGCTATTCAGAAAAGCTACTGATTTTTGAATATCATAGTGCAATATTCGATCTTCTTTAACCAAAGGTACTTCTTCACGATACGATTTTAAAAACATCTCAATAAAATCACTTGATTGTAAAGGTCTTCTAAATTCGATGGCTTGCGAAGCATTCATTAATTCAATAGCTAAAATTCGCTCTAAATTATCCATGATACGTAATGCTTTAGTTGCAGAATTAGCCCCCATACTCACATGATCCTCCTGCCCATTTGAAGACACAATGCTATCAACACTGGCTGGGGTTGCCAATTGTTTATTCTGACTTGCTATACTTGCAGCGGTATATTGTGGAATCATAAAACCTGAATTTAACCCCGGATTATCAACTAAAAATGGAGGTAAATTTCTTAATCCTGAAATTAATTGATACGTTCTTCTTTCAGAAATACTTCCTAATTCTGCTAAAGCTATTGCAAGAAAATCTAAAGCTAAGGCCAATGGCTGTCCATGAAAATTACCTCCAGAAATTATTTGATCGCTTTCAATAAACACATTTGGATTATCGGTTACCGAGTTGATTTCTGTTTTGAATACCTTTTTCACATAATCAATGGCATCTTTTGAAGCGCCATGAACTTGAGGAATACAACGGAAAGAATATGGATCTTGAACATGAGCTTTAGGTTGAGAAATAATTTTACTGCCGTCCAAAAATTCATTCACCCGATTTGCAGTTAGAATTTGTCCTTTATGGGGTCTAATAAAATGAATTAATTCATTGAATGGTTCTTGTCGACCATCAAAACCTTCTAATGAAATAGTTCCAATTAAATCGGCTAAATAAGAATATTTAATCGCTTTCAATAAAATATGAGTCCCATAGGCGCTCATAAATTGAGTCCCATTAAGCAAAGCTAATCCCTCTTTGGATTGAAGTACAATTGGTTTCCAATCAAACTGCTTCATTACTACAGATGTAGGCACTTTATTACCTTTAAAAATCACTTCGCCCTCTCCTAATAATGGTAATGATAAATGAGCTAGAGGAGCTAAATCACCTGAGGCACCAAGAGATCCTTGAGTATAAATTACTGGTAAAACATCCTTGTTATAAAAATCAATCAGTCGTAAAACAGTAATTAATTGTACCCCAGAATAACCATAACTTAAAGACTGGATTTTTAAAAGCAGCATCAATTTAACAATTTCAGGAGGGACCTCCTCACCAGTTCCACAAGCATGAGACTTTACTAAGTTCTCTTGAAGTTTAGAAAGATTTTCATTTGAAATTTTTACATTACATAGTGATCCAAAACCAGTGTTAATTCCATAAATAGGAGTTTCATTAGCTTCCATTTTGGCATCTAAATAATCTCTACATTTTTGAATATTCACTCTCGCCTCTTCTGACAATTCAAGTGTTTTATGCTGATAAATTATTTCTTGCACCTCTTCTAATGAGAGAATGTCGGTACTTATATAATGAATGTTACTCATGAATAATTATTTTTAGAGTTACAAAAATCACTATTTACTAATTATAAAGCAAGGTTTAATCGTATATTTTATAATTATAATAATTAGTAGATCGATTCGATATAAGCATTTCCAATATTATCAATAATATCAGACGCAATAAATGCTTGACAACTCATTTTTGGCGCTCCTATATCTGCTGTTAATCCGTGTAAATAAACACCCATAATTGCTGCGTCAATAGGATTGTAGGATTGAGTAACCAAACTTGTAATCATACCAGATAATACGTCGCCACTTCCAGCGGACGCCAAAGCCGGATTTCCAGTGGTATTTTCATAAACTTCATCATGATAAACTACCATTGTTGGAACACCTTTAACCACAATAACGAGGTCATATTTATGCGATATTTGAACTATGCGTTTTAATTTATCCTCTTCATATATCCATTTACCAATTAGGCGTTCTAATTCTTTAAAATGTGGCGTAATTATAGATTTTTTTGGTAATAAATTCAACCATTCTTTGTTTTTAGAAAGTACATTAATACCATCAGCATCAATAATTAAAGGCGATTTATTATTTTTTAAAAAACTATGAAATGCTTTTTGAGTGGCTTGATCCTGCCCCATTCCCATACCTATTCCTATAGCTTGAAAATTTTTATCTATAATTATATTGGTGATATATTTTGAACTATCATCAGTTTGAACCATGACTTCAGGGATTGAAGTTTGAAGAATTTCATAACCGCAATTTGGAATATATGCTGTCACTAATCCACAACCCGTTTTTAAACAGGCTTTGGAAGCCAAAACAATCGACCCGATTTTACCGTAACTTCCTCCAATAATTAATGCATGGCCCTGGATACCTTTATGTGAGTATTGATCAATGGGGTGGTATCTTTTAATAAATTCGTTTTTATCAATAATCATGTTAATTGGTTTTAAATTCATTTAAATTTACGAAAAATTTGAATGAAAGTCATTTTGTCACTCCATAAAAAAAGAATAAATTAGCAGCTGTAAATAAAAGCTAACAAAACAATGAAAAATACAGCATTAATAAGCATTCACGAAAATTTAGGCGCAAAAATTCTTCCTTTTGCGGGTTACAATATGCCTATTTTATATGAAGGTGTCAATGCAGAACATGAAACCGTTAGAAATAGCGTAGGTGTTTTTGATGTTTCTCATATGGGTGAATTTTTTCTAAAAGGACCTAAAGCCATAGATTTAATTCAAAAAGTAACCTCTAATGACGCTTCAACTCTAACTATCGGAAGAGCTCAATATTCCTGTTTGCCAAACAATGAAGGCGGAATTGTAGATGATTTGATTGTCTATAAAATGGGTGAAGATGAATATTTGTTAGTAGTTAACGCATCGAATATAGACAAAGATTGGAATTGGATTTCTTCTCATAACGATTTGGGAGTTATCATGGAGAATCGGTCGGAAGAATATTCTCTTTTAGCAATTCAAGGACCTAAAGCAGTTGAAGCAATGCAATCCTTATCCTCAATTGATTTATCACAAATAGCTTATTATCATTTTGAAGTTGGTAATTTTGCTGGCTTTAATGATGTAATTATTTCTGCAACAGGCTATACTGGATCAGGTGGATTTGAAATATATTGCAAAAATGATCAAGTTGAATCCATTTGGAATAAAGTATTTGAAGCAGGTGCGGCATTTGGAATTAAACCAATTGGATTAGCAGCTCGTGACACATTGCGATTGGAAATGGGATTCTGTTTGTACGGTAACGATATCAACGATACGACATCACCACTAGAGGCTGGATTAGGTTGGATCACTAAATTCACTAAAGAGTTTACTAATTCAGTGAATCTGAAAAAGCAAAAAGAAAATGGAGTATCAAGAAAATTAATTGCTTTCGAAATGCAAGAACGTGCAGTTCCTCGACACGACTATGAAATTGTAGATGCTAATGGAACTGTTATTGGAGTGGTAACTTCAGGCACCATGTCGCCCTCTATGAATGTTGGAATTGGCCTAGGATATGTACCAACCTCATTTTCGTCATTAGATAGCGATATTTATATTAGAATAAGAAAAAATGATGTACCTGCTAAAGTGGTGAAATTGCCATTTTACAAGAAATAAATAATTGGATTAGAATTTAATAAAATAGAAATGGGAAGAGCTTTTGAATTCCGAAAAGGTAGAAAAATGAAACGTTGGTCAGCAATGGCCAAAGCATTTACTAGAATTGGTAAAGATATTGTAATGGCAGTTAAAGAAGGTGGTCCTAATCCTGAAGCCAATTCAAGATTGAGAGCAGTAATACAAAACTCGAAGGCGGTAAATATGCCTAAAGAGAATGTAGAACGCGCCATAAAAAAAGCAACCGACAAAGATACCGCCAACTATAAAGAAGTATTATTTGAAGGTTATGCGCCTCACGGAATTGCAATTCTTGTTGAAACTGCAACTGATAACAACAATAGAACGGTTGCTAATGTTAGAAGTTACTTCAACAAATGTAATGGCACATTAGGAACTCAAGGTTCGGTTGAATTTATGTTTGACCACACTTGTAATTTCAGAATTCCTGCGAATGGCTTAGATCCAGAAGAATTAGAATTGGAATTCATAGACTTTGGTGCTGAAGAAGTGTTTGAGGATGAAGACGGAATATTAATTTATGCTCCATTTGGAAGTTTTGGAACCATACAAAAAGAACTTGAAAATAGAGGAATTGAAATATTATCTTCTGGTTTTGAGCGAATCCCTCAAATAACAAAGAAACTCACAGATGCTGAAATGGCTGATGTAGAAAAACTAATTGAGAAAATTGAAGAAGATGATGATGTAATGAACGTTTATCACACAATGGAAGAATAGATTTAAGACATATGATTGCTGATTTTAGATTTAAAAAGATTTAATTATTATATAAAAAACTCCAGATTGCTCTGGAGTTTTTTTATTCTAAATTGTAAGTTTATTTTATAAACTCTATTTTTTGGGCTTCTTCTAAATTTACACTGTCAAAGAATCCTTGTTCGTTCATCCAATCATCACTGAAAACTTTGCTCATATAACGAGAACCGTGATCAGGGAAAATGGCAATTACATTACTGTCTTTATCAAATTCACCTTCTTGCGCATATTGTCTAATTGCTTGAAGAACAGCACCTGAAGTATATCCAACAAATAATCCTTCTCTTTTTGCTAACTCACGAGTAGAATGTGCACTTTCCTCATCGGTTACTTTCATAAAATGATCTATCGAATCAAAATCGGTTGCTGATGGAATTAAGTTTTTACCCAAACCTTCAATACGATAAGGATATATTTCTTCGTTGTCAAATTCTCTTGTTTCATGGTATTTTTTTAATACCGATCCAAAAGCATCAACCCCTAAAATTTTAATTTTTGGATTTTTCTCTTTCAGGTATTTTGCAATTCCTGAAATGGTGCCTCCAGTTCCACTACAAGCTACTAAATGAGTAATTTTACCTTTGGTTTGTTCCCAAATTTCAGGTCCAGTAGTTTTATAATGAGCGTCAATATTTAATTGATTAAAATACTGATTAATATAAACAGATCCTTTAGTTTCTTCATGTAAGCGTTTGGCAACAGAATAATACGATCGTTCATCATCAGCAGAAACATTAGCGGGGCAAACATAAACTTTCGCACCCATGCTTCGTAACATATCGATTTTATCTAGGGAAGATTTTGAACTCACTGCTAAAATACAGTGGTAACCTTTAATGATACTTACCATTGCTAAACTAAAACCAGTATTTCCAGAAGTAGTTTCGATAATTGTATCACCAGGAGATATGATGCCTTTTCTTTCAGCTTCCTCAATAATATATAATGCAATTCTATCTTTTGAGGAATGGCCTGGATTGAAAGCCTCTACTTTAGCGTAGAAATTTCCATCAAGGTTCTCAGTAACTTTATTTAATTTAATTAAAGGAGTATTCCCAATTAAATCTAGCACGCTTTCGAAGGCATTTATTTTTTCGTTCATAAAAAAGTAGTCAATTAAGATTAAAAAAATCAATCTATGATAACCTCATTTAATGCAAATTTAACAATAAATTTCTAATTACTTTCTAATTTTTTCTAAATCTAACAAAAAAGAAAATTCTTTGGCCAATTCTTTTAATGCTTCAAATCGACCAGAAGCGCCTCCATGGCCTGCATTCATATTGGTATCCAGGTAGATAGCGTTATTATCCGTTTTAAAAACACGTAATTTGGCCACCCATTTTGCAGGTTCCCAATATTGAACCTGTGAATCATGTAAGCCCGTTGACACATACATTGATGGATAATCTTGGGCTTTTACATTATCATAGGGTGAATAGGTTTTAATATAATCATAATATTTCTTGATATTTGGATTTCCCCATTCATCATATTCTCCTGTCGTTAACGGAATTGTATCGTCAAGCATTGTTGTAACCACATCCACAAAAGGAACTTGAGCAATAATGCCATTATACAGTTCAGGAGCACTATTTACAATGGCTCCCATTAGTAATCCACCAGCCGATCCCCCCTCAGCATATAAATGAGAAGATGAAGTATATTTTTCGGTAATTAGATAATTCGAGCAATCGATAAAATCGGTGAAAGTGTTTTTCTT
>CANHHG010000045.1 GCA_947460615.1 Bacteroidota bacterium | reverse complement strand
GCAATTTCAAACAAGAAAAAAAGTGAAAAATTGGCATATTGGCTGTAATTTTTATTTAAAAAATAAAGTAAAACACCAATTGATAACAAAAACAAAAAAATAGCTAGATAATCATCTTTTCCAAATATCTTCCTAAACCGAATACGAATTAAATAGGTAAGTAAAGTAATCATTAATTGGATTTATATTTACAAATATAGTTTAAAATAACAAATTATATAAATTGGTTTTAAATGAAAACAATCTTAAAATATCAATTCTCTAGCCCGGATAGAAGGGAAAATCCCGAGCTTTTTAGCGAGGATTTGGAATGATAGCCGGATTAGCTCCTGATTGCTTTGTAAAAACTCGCAATGCCAACTAAATCATGTTTCGCAAAAACCTAGGAATACAAAAAAACCGCTACTCAATGAATAGCGGTTTTTTATTTATTTTTCCTCTTTTATCAAATAAATATAAACTGGAAAGTGATCGCTAAAACCTATCTCGTTTATAGTGTGTCGGAGCGGATAACCTTTGTACTGACCTGTGGTTTGAATCATAAAGGGTTTGTTGTAAATTCCTGCTTTCCAATATCTGAAAGAAGAATAATCTTTTTGGATTAATGTTTCAGATACCATTATTTGATCAAAAATATCTCCTGCATCCCTATAAAATAATGAAGCATTGCCTTCTTTGGCCATTTGCTCAAACGGATTGTAAACCCCAAATTGTTTTACTTCTTCCTTTTTCAATTTGGCACCTATTCCTTCTTTTACACTTTTATTATAGGTTCCATCATTTAAATCACCCATGGTAATTATTTTGGCATTTGGGTTTATTTTATAGATGGAATCCATGATTTTTCTATTTAATCTTCCGGCGGCTTCTCTAAAAGGGCTGCTCTTTTTTTCACCACCAGATCTAGACGGCCAGTGATTTACAATAATATTTACCTCATCTCCATCTAACATGCCCGTTACCAATAATACATCTCTAGTGTAAACTCGGTTATCAATTGCAACTTCATTTTTATCGCTATCTGCTTTATCTTCGGCAGTTTCTCCTGTATTTTTCTCTACAATTTTAGAATCGTTTCTGTAAATAAGTAAAGGTATATTCACGGAGCTTGTAGGTTTAAAATGCTTTTTTTGGTATAAAAGTGCCACGTCAATTCCCCGTTTATCAGGAGATTCATAATGAACAATTCCGTAATCGTTTACTGCAAGTTTAGGTTGCTTTACTAAATCTTCCAAAACACCTCTATTTTCAATTTCTGAACCGCCAATTAAAGTTGGAGAATTTGGGTTTTCACCTGTTCCAATTTCAGAAAGTACTCTTGCTAGATTTTCTAGTTTTTTACTGTATTTTTCAGAAGTCCAATTTTGAGCGCCATTGGGCAACCATTCTTCATCAAAATTAGGGTTGTTAATAGTGTCAAATAAATTTTCTAAATTATAGAACGCCACCGTATGAACTGAAAATTTCTTTTGCTGCGCATTGGAACAAATAATTGTAAAAAAAAGAAAAAGTAGCGTGATTATATTTCTTAAGTTCATAGCCTATTGAATTAATTTGTTCTAAAATATGATAAAGTAGGGCTACAAATGTAAAATATTATTACAGATTAATTACAATCGCCTATTAAGAAATTAATAAGTGATTATTTTATCGACAATTAGAAACATTTCAAATAGCATTAGTTCATTACAAAACCCTTTATTTACTGACTGTTTTAATTGTACTAATTTTATCAATGTAAATAAAACAACAATTTTAACAATTACTTAAGGTATTTTAATTTTTGTAAATTAAATTCTTGTAAATTTGTAAGCCCATTTTTTAAATAAATAAAAAATCAGGGTTAATTTAAAAATACTTTATGAAAAAACTTGTTATTAGTTTCTTATTTGTAATGCAAGTATTTTTTGTTTTTGCTCAGGATATTTCGGGAGTTTCTGGAAAGGTAATTGATGCTAAAACAAAAAAGCCATTACAAAATGCAATTGCCACGATTCAAAATTCAAATTTAACTCAGCTCACAAATGCTGAAGGTAAATTTACTTTTGAAACTGTTGCAATTGGAAATCAATTGGTTCAAATTAAAAGTTCCGGTTACAAAGATCAGTTGCTTACCGTTGAAATTGTATCTGGGAAAATATTAGACTTAGGAACTATCGTTTTAGAATCTGATATTACTGCAGAAAGACAACTTAGTTTAATTACTATTACTGATTCCGATTTAGGTGATGATAATAGTGGTTCCGAAAGTACTTCAAGTTTGCTTCAAGCCTCAAGAGATGTGTTCCAACAATCTGCGGCTTTTAACTGGGGACAAGCTCGATTTAAAATGAGAGGTTTGGACAATGAATATGGAGTGACCATGATCAATGGAATTTCTATGAACAAAATCTATGACGGAAGACCACAATATAGTAATTGGGGTGGATTGAATGACGCAACTCGTAATCAAGAGTTTACCAATGGTTCTGCGCCATCTGATTATACTTTTGGTGGGATTTTAGGAACGAACGAAATAAATACTAGAGCATCTTTATACCGCCCTGGAAATAGAGTTTCATTTGGAGGTACGAATACCAATTACACTGGAAGAATTATGGGAACTGTAGCTTCTGGTATGAGAAATGACGGATGGGCTTATACTATTTCTGCTTCTAGAAGATGGGCTCAAGAAGGCTATTTCCAAGGAACAAATTATAGTGCCAATTCCTTTTTTGCATCGGTTGAAAGAAAAATAACCAAAAATAATAGCTTCAATTTTACCGCTATATTCGGACAAAACAGCAGAGGAAAAAATTCGCCAAATACGCAAGAGGTAACTAATCTTGGTGGTGAAAAATACAATTCTTATTGGGGTTGGCAAAATGGAGAAAAAAGAAATTCTAGAATAAAAACGGTAGAAGAACCATTGTTTATTTTAAGTAATTATTGGAAACTGTCTTCAAAGACCAATTTAAATATTAATGTTTCTTATCAAACAGGAAAAATTGGAAATAGTAGAATTGACTTTCAAGGAGCTAATAATCCTGACCCTACTTATTATAGAAATTTACCTAGTTACTATATTTCATTATACGAAAATGACCCAGCTGCAGTAACACTTCAAAATCCAGCGGCGTATCTTCCGGGTGGTCTAGGAGGTATAAGTTTATATAACCCTAATGACCCAACTAATGCTGCTTATATAGGATCTCAAAATGCCAACTTTCTTACTAATAAACAAATAGATTGGACCTCAATGTATCGTGCCAATTCTATTAGCGGAACGAGTAAGTACGTGCTGTTTGAAGACCGTACAGATGATACTCAAATGGTTGCAAATTCAATATTAAGCTCTCAACTTTCAGATAATATTATTTTAAATGCAGGAGGAAGCTTTACTAAATTGAAATCGCATAATTTTAAAAACATGCTTGATTTATTGGGAGGTAGTGCTTTCAATGATTTAAATTTGTTTGGTGTGGGTGACCAACAACAATCTGATTTAAATTATCCAAATAGAGTAGTTGGAAAAGGAGATATTTATGGTTACAATTATAATTTGTATACTACAAAAATTGATGCTTTTACCCAATTCAAATTTGTATATAAAAAAGTTGACTTTTATTTAGCACAATCTTTCTCCCGTTCAGAATATGAAAGAGAAGGATTGTTTAAAAATGGTTACTATGCTTCGAATTCTTATGGATATAGCCCGAAAAAAGCTTTTGATAATTTTGGATTTAAGGGAGGTTTAACCTACAAAATTTCAGGGCGTCAATACCTTACCTTTAATGGCGTTTATATGTCAAAAGCACCAAGTTTAAGAAATGTATTTAACAATGCCCGAGTTACTAATAATATAACCGATGGAATAGCAAATGAAACGGTTTCTAGTGCAGATGCAAGTTATATCATTTCTGCTCCAAAATTAAAAATGCGTTTGACAGCGTTTTATTCTAAAATAAAAAATCAAACGGAAACTTCTTTCTTTTTTGGAGACGGTGCAGGAATTGACGATCCTTCAACTGATGCAAATGAAAGTAATGTCTTTGTAGCTGAAACAGTTACTAATTTAGATAAGAGAAACATGGGCCTTGAATTTGGTGCTGAATATGCAGTTACTTCTACCATAAAAGTAAGTACAAGTATCGCCTATGGCGACTATATTTTTGACAGCAACCCAAATGTAAAAGTAAGTTCAGATGCTGCCGCAACAATTGATAATCCAATGCCATTAAATGATTACGGCCAAGCAAAATTGAAAAATTACAAACAATCCGGTATGCCACAAGCAGCTGCCTCTTTAGGAATTGAATATAGAGATCCTAAATTCTGGTGGGTTGGTGCTAATATTAATTACCTAGCAAATAGCTATATTGATGTGGCTCCAATTACAAGAACAGATCGCTTTTTTACAGATCCGCTTGGGGTGAATAACAATCCGTTTCCTGAGGCCACTCAAGAGAAAGCAAACGAATTGTTAAAGCAAGAAAAATTTGATAATTTCGCTTTATTGAATTTGGTTGGTGGAAAATCTTGGAAAGTAGGTGACAACACCTTTGGATTTTTTGCAAGTGTGAATAATGTTATGGACATTGTATACAAAACAGGTGGATTTGAACAAGCAAGAAACTCCAACTACAGACAATTAAACCAAGACGTTTCAAGTGGAACTCCGGCATTTGCCCCTAGATATTTTTACGGTTTCGGAAGAACCTATTTTCTAAATTTATACCTCAATTTCTAATAAAATAAAATAATAATAATATGAAATCAGTCATTTTAAAATCAGTATTTTTTAGTATTCTTTCTGCAGGATTGTTTACTAGTTGTGTAAAAGATGAGTTTGGAACACCTACCCTTGGAGATTGTTCAGAAACGTCATTAGTAAAAAACAGAGAAGTTTCTCAAATTACCGCAGGAGCAGTTGTTGCGGTTCACACCAATATTGTGCCTGGTGTTTCTGATGTAATTGAAGCTTATGTCACTTCAAGCGATATTGGAGGTAATTTCTTTAAATCAATTTCTTTTCAAACCTTAGATGGATCAAAGGCTTTTAGTATTCCTGTTGATGCCTCTTCTACCTTTATTAATTATGAGCCAGGAAGAAAAGTTCTAATTAAAATGGATGGTTTATACAAAGATGTAAAATACGATGGGATGAGAATTGGTGGTCTTTATGCCAACTCCTCAGGAGGTGCTGAAGTGGGAAGAATGTCAGAAACTGATTTCAAGGCTGCTGTAAATCGCACTTGTACTGCTGTAAATGAAGATCAATTGGTTCAACGAGTAACTATAGAACAAGCTGTTAATGGGGGGGCTTATTTAAATAAACTAATTGAATTGGATAGAGTTCAATTTTCAGATAGTGATATATTAACTAACAGTACGTACTATGATCCAAGTCCTTCCAATCCAAATACTATTGGTGGAGCTACTAATCGTAGAATTCAAGATTTCTCAGGTAATTCTGTGATTTTTAGAACTAGCGGATATTCTAATTTTGCTGCAAAACGAGTAGCTATTGGCAGTGGTAAAATTAGAGGGATCATGACAAAGTACAACAATGATTACCAATTTATGGTAAGAACAGAAGCCGATATTAAATTAACTAACCCTAGATTTTCTCCATTGTTAAATGAAACTTTTGATGGCGGTATTACTGCATGGACTGCTTTTAGCGTAACTGGTGCAGAAGTATGGGTTCACAGTACTACTTTTGGGAATCCGGGTTCTATGGCTAAAATGTCAGGGTTTGCAACTACCAATAGAGCTAATGAAGATTGGTTGATCTCACCAGTTCAAAATTTATCTTCATTAACAACCGCTACATTGTCTTTCGACAATGCCTATAAATTTGCTGGGGATCCTATTGTAGTTTTAGTTTCAAGAAACTATACTGGTTCAGGAAGTCCTTATGCTGCAGGAGTAACTTGGACCACTTTAACGGGAGCCACACTTTCAGCTGGAAATTATGTTTATGCTAATTCAGGTAATTTATCACTAAGCTCTTTCGTTGGCGCTGGAAATAGCACTGTTTATGTGGCATTTAAATATACCTCTTCAACAACAGCGGCTTCTACCTGGGAAATTGACAATGTGAAAGTTTTAGGAAACTAGTCCTATATAAAATAATAAAAAAGAGCTACATCACTGTAGCTCTTTTTTTTGTGTTTATTTTTTAAAATAATGATTTGAATTTTATAACTATTTTGTACTTTTCAGTCCAATTTAAATTTTAAAAAAAATGATTAAATTTTCATTCAAATCTTTATTATTGTTACTAACAGTAGTAATTGGAAGCCAGGTCGCTTTAGCCCAAGACATATTAGTAAACTCGTTAAAAGTTAATGCAAGTGATAAAAGTAAAGAGAGTTTTAAATTTACTGATGTAATCAATCTTGCGAATACTTCAGTAAAAAATCAAGGTTCATCTGGAACGTGTTGGAGTTATTCAGGAAACTCGTTTTTAGAATCGGAAATGATCCGAATAGGTAAACAACCAATAGAAATATCACAAATTTTTACCGCTAGAAATGCCTATGTGGAAAAAGGAAAGAACTATGTGAGAATGCACGGAGCGGTTACACTTGGTGATGGCGGATCCTTACACGATGTGACCAATATGCTTAAAAAATACGGTGCGGTTCCACAAGAAGTATATACTGGTTTAAATTACGGTACAGCAAAAAATAAATTTGCTGAAATGGCCGCTTTAACGGAAGGATTATTGGTGGCTGCAGTAAAAAATCCAAACGGTGAATTAACTCCAAATTGGATTAAAGCATATGAAGCAGTAATCGATTCTTACTTAGGACAAGTTCCTCAGAATTTCAATTATAAAGGTAAAAATTATACGCCTCAAACCTTTGCAAAAGAAGTAGTAGGATTAAATCCTGATGAATATATAGAATTCTCGTCCTATTCTAATGCGCCTTATTATACTAAAACAATGCTAATGGTCCCTGACAATTGGTCGTTTGATATGATTTACAACGTGCGCTTAAATGATATGACTGATATTATTGACAATGCCTTAAAAAATGGTTATACCGTGGCTTGGGCTACCGATGTAAGTGAAAAAAGTTTCAGTTGGAAAAACGGAGTGGCCTATGTTCCAACAAAAAAAGTGGACGAGATGACTGCTGAGGAAAAAGAGAATATGTTTAATGGTCCAAAACCAGAAATGGATATTACAGAAGAAGTACGTCAAAAAGCATTTGATAATTATCAAACTACAGATGACCATGGAATGCACATTGTGGGCGTTTCTAAAGACCAAGACGGTAAAGAATACTATATCGTAAAAAACTCTTGGGGAGCAACCAACGATTACAAAGGATACCTTTATGTAACTAAAAACTTCATTAAATATAAAAGCACTGCTTTAATGGTAAACAAAGGCGCTATTCCTGCTGCGATAGCTAAAAAAATGGGGATATAAAATAATCCTTAAAGATTTAAATTAAAAAATCCCACTCGAAAGAATGGGATTTTTTTTGTTTATTGAATTTCTCTTTATTCGGGATCTTTCATTTTGAATGTGTCCATAAAAGCAGTAGTATAGTTACCCGCTACATATTGCTCTTCATCCATTAATTGACGGTGAAAAGGAATAGTCGTTTTTACGCCTTCAATTACAAATTCATCCAAGGCGCGTTTCATCTTGTTGATTGCTTCTTGACGCGTTTGAGCGGTTGTAATTAATTTGGCAATCATGGAATCGTAATTGGGTGGAATCGTGTAACCTGCATAAACGTGCGTGTCTAATCGTACACCGTGTCCTCCTGGCGCGTGAAGCGTAGTGATTTTTCCTGGTGAAGGACGGAAATCATTGTAAGGATCTTCCGCATTAATTCTACATTCTATTGCGTGTAATTGAGGTAAATAGTTTTTTCCAGAAATTGGAATTCCTGCTGCCACCATTATTTGCTCACGGATCAAGTCGTAATCTACTACTTGCTCGGTAATTGGGTGCTCTACTTGGATTCTAGTATTCATTTCCATGAAATAGAAATTTCTATGTTTGTCCACCAAAAACTCTACTGTTCCAGCACCTTCATATTTAATATATTCAGCCGCTTTAACCGCCGCTTCTCCCATTCTAGTTCTTAATTCATCAGTCATAAATGGCGACGGAGTTTCCTCAGTCAATTTTTGGTGACGACGTTGAACAGAACAATCTCTTTCCGATAAGTGACATGCTTTTCCGTAAGAATCACCTACCACTTGAATTTCTATATGACGTGGTTCTTCAATTAATTTTTCAAGGTACATTCCATCATTTCCGAAGGCAGCTGCCGACTCTTGACGAGCCCCTTCCCAGGCTTTCAATAAATCTTCTTCTTTCCAAACGGCACGCATCCCTTTACCTCCACCACCAGCAGTCGCTTTTAGCATTACAGGATAACCCATTTCTAAAGATAATTTTTGAGCTTGTTCAAAGGATTCTAATATTCCAGCAGATCCAGGAACACATGGAACTCCTGCTTCAATCATAGTCGCTTTTGCAGAAGCTTTGTCCCCCATCCTGTCGATCATTTCAGGAGAGGCACCAATAAATTTTATTCCATGTTCTTGACAAATTTTTGAAAATTTAGCATTTTCAGAAAGAAATCCATACCCTGGATGAATTGCATCAGCATTGGTAATTTCAGCTGCAGCAATAATGTTAGACATCTTTAAATAGGAAAGATTACTTGGCGGAGGACCAATACAAACTGCTTCGTCAGCAAATTTAACGTGAAGACTTTCTGCATCAGCTGTAGAATAAACGGCAACCGTTTTAATTCCCATTTCTCTGCAGGTTCTAATAACTCGAAGAGCTATTTCCCCTCTATTTGCAATTAATATTTTTTTAAACATTTTTTTTGAATTATGAGTTATGAGTAATAAGTTATAAATTATGAAAGGGTTTGCCAATTCATAATTTAAAATTCATAATTTATAATTTCTTAAGAAGGATCAACTATAAATAATGGTTGGTCAAATTCTACTGGTGACATATCGTCAACTAATATTTTAACGATTTTACCTGATACTTCAGCTTCAATTTCGTTGAACAACTTCATTGCTTCAATAACACATACGACATCCCCTTTTGAAATGGTACTTCCAACTTCAACAAACATTGGTTTGTCTGGTGATGGTTTTCTATAGAAGGTTCCAATCATTGGAGATTTTACGGTAATATAATTTGAGTTTTCTGCAACTGGAGCAGCGGCAGCTGGAGAGGCAGCAACTGGAGCTGGAGCTGCTTGAGGAGCAGCTTGAGCAACAGGCGCTTGTTGTAGATACGTTATTTCTGGAGTAGTTCCTTCAACTGTAGTTTTGATGGTGATTTTTACATCATCCATTTCAAGTTTTACTTCTGCAACTCCCGAATTAGAAACAAACTTGATCAGGTTTTGAATTTCTTTTAAATCCATAGTATTAATTTTAGGTTAGTTTACTCTCTGTTGTATGCCCATTTTAAATAAATAGATCCCCATGTGAATCCACCTCCAAAAGCGGCAAATATTAAATTATCTCCTTTTTTTAATTTTTTCTCAAAATCAAATAATAATAAAGGTAAGGTTGCTGAAGTAGTATTTCCATATTTTTCAATATTTATTAATACTTTACTATCGTCAACCCCCATTCTGCTTGATGTAGCATCGATTATTCTTTTGTTTGCTTGATGCGCCACAAGCCAGTTTACATCGTCATGTGTAAGATTATTTCTTTGCATTATTTTCTCACTTACATCAGCCATTCCGGTAACAGCATATTTATACACTTGTTTCCCATCTTGAAACACGAAATGTTGTTTTGCCTCTATTGTTTCCTGTGAAGGAGGCAGGATGGATCCACCTGCATCCATTTTAAGAAAATCTCTTCCAATTCCGTCTGATCTCAACACTTCGTCTTGTAAACCTAGTCCTTCATGATTTGGTTCAAATAAAACTGCTCCCGCTCCATCACCAAATATAATACACGTAGTTCTATCAGTATAATCAATAATAGAAGACATTTTATCTGCCCCAATTAATAGTACTTTTTTATATCTCCCAGATTCTATATAGGCTGCCGCTGTTGACATTCCAAATAAGAAACTAGAACATGCCGCTTGTAAATCATACGCAAAAGCATTCGTAGCCCCTATTTGTGAAGCTACATAAACTCCTGTTGATGCTACGAGCATATCAGGCGTTGCCGTTGCCAATAACACCAAGTCAATTTCTAAAGGGTCAATTTTTCCTTTTTTAAGTAAGTCTTTTGCCGCTTCAATTGCTAAATAAGAGGTTCCTAAGCCTTCTCCTTTTAAAATCCTTCTTTCTTTAATTCCAGTTCTACTAGTGATCCATTCATCATTGGTGTCAACCATAGTTTCAAGTACTTTATTGGAAAGTACAAAATCTGGAACATATCCACCGACAGCAGTAATTGCGGCTGTAATTTTACTCATAGGATTTTAATTTTCGCCTTGTAATTTTATTCCGAAAACGGGTTGAAATTACAAATTATTTTCTAAATTATTTCATTTAGTGTTGAATATAGACTGTTAAAGTTTATTCCAACAAAAAAAACTCCCAACAGGTGAGAGTTTATCTTTTATTTTTAAAATGTATTAAGCAACATTAACTTGCTTGTCAATAACAACCTGACCTCTGTAGTACATTTTACCTTCATGCCAGTAAGCTCTGTGGTATAAATGTGCTTCTCCTGTGATAGGACAAGTTGCAATTTGAGCAACTGTAGCTTTGTAATGTGTTCTTCTCTTGTCTCTTCTCGTTTTGGAGATTTTTCTCTTAGGATGTGCCATTTTACTATATTATTTATCCGTTAATAGTTGTTTTAATTTTTCCCAACGTGGGTCAATTTCTTCTTCTTTTTTTATTTCTTCAACTCTTAATTCATCTAGCTTTTTTAAAGCCTCTGAATTTAATGTTCCGTCTTTAACTCCAGGATGAACCCTTCTAAATGGTATTGACAAAACAATCATTTCATATATAATTTGAGAAATATTAATTTCATGTTCCCCGTGAGGTAAAATCAATAACTCGTCATTATCATCATTATATTCTTCTCCAAACTTAACGATTACTTTTAGTTTACCTTTTATTGGAAAGTCAAACATTTCGTTTGTCAAATCACAAGGAACATGAATGGTTCCGCTGTGTTTGAAATTCAATTCAAGCATGGTGCTTTTTTTTTCAAAAGCAACCTTTACTTTGATGTTTGCGCTCTCAAACTCATCATAATCAAAGTTATCAAAGAACTCCTTACTTATTTGATATTCAAATTGGTGTTTTCCTAACTTTAATCCTATAAATGGAATTAAAAATTCATTCAGCTTTTTCATCCTAACAACAATTTTTCCCAAAACTTCGGGGTGCAAAGATATAAAATAATACTAATATCAAAAGCGTTATCAACATTTTTTTGTTTACAACTACTTTTCTTTGGTTTTTAGAGGATTATTGCTGATTTCTAAATACTCATTTCTTGAGTTATAGATGTCAATTGCTAAAAAAACAGCTTCCTTAAATGAATTGTGATTGGCTATTCCTTTTCCGGCAATATCATAAGCAGTTCCATGATCTGGTGAAGTTCGAATTTTATCAAGACCAGCAGTATAATTTACCCCATTCCCAAAAGACAACGTTTTAAATGGAATTAATCCTTGGTCATGATACGCGGCTATTACTGCGTCGAATTTCTCGTATTGGCTGTTGCCAAAAAAACCATCCGCAGGATAAGGACCAAAAACCAAAGTCCCTTTTTCAAATAATTTTTTTATTACTGGTTTTAATAAAGCATCATCTTCTTTTCCTATTACTCCTCCATCTCCAGCATGCGGATTCAATCCTAAAACGGCAATTTTAGGTTTGTTGATACTGAAATCTTGAGTTAATGACTTATTAATTGTCGCTATTTTTTGAATAATTAATTGTTCTGTAAGATGAGCCGCAACGTCATTCACAGGAATATGATCCGTTAAAAGTCCTACTCTAAGGTTGTCTTGAACCATAAACATCAAGGCGTCTCCAGCTAATTCTTGATTCAAATAATCCGTATGGCCGGGAAATTTAAAATCGTCCGATTGGATATTGTACTTATTTATTGGGGCAGTTACCAAAACATCTACTTTCCCTTCTTTCAAAGCTTTGGTAGCAGATACAAATGATTTGATTGCATATTTTCCTAATGCATCATCTGTGGTTCCATAATTTAATTCTAAGTGTTCTCGCCAAACATTTAAAACATTAATTTTTCCAATTACAATTTGTTCCAACGTATCAATTCCATGAATTGCGGCTGTCGATTCGAAGGTTTTCTTTATAGCAGATATGATTTTTACATTGGCAAAAATAACAGGCGTGCAGAATTCTAACATTCGAGAATCTTCGAAAGTTTTTAGTACTACTTCGCTTCCAATACCGTTCAAATCTCCTATTGAAATTCCAACGATTATATTTTCTGCTTTTTTTATCATGACTACACGTTATTTATTGCTAATTTTGAAACGCAAATTTAGTAAAATAAAATCACAAATGTTTACAGGAATCATAGAAACCCTTGGAGAAATCAAAGCGATCGAAAAAGAGGGCGGAAACGTTCATCTTACCATCACCTCAGCGATGACGAATGAGTTAAAAATTGACCAAAGTGTTGCGCATAACGGAGTTTGTTTGACCGTAACTTCGATAACCAATAATGAATATACGGTAACCGCAATTCAAGAAACTATTGATAAAACGAATTTGTCTGATTGGAAAATTGGAGCTACTGTAAATTTAGAACGTGCTATGAAATTAGGCGACCGCTTGGATGGACATATTGTTCAAGGACATGTAGATCAAATTGGAATTTGCAAATCGATAAAAGAAGCTAATGGGAGTTGGTATTACACTTTTGAATACGATCCTAAATTAAATAATATAACCATTGAAAAAGGCTCAATTACGGTGAATGGCGTAAGCTTAACGGTGGTGAATTCTTTAAAAAACGAATTTAGTGTTGCCATAATCCCTTACACTTATGATCATACCAATTTTCATAATTTCGAAATAGGAACTAAGGTAAATTTGGAATTTGATGTTATAGGAAAGTATGTTTCTAGACTTTATTCGAATAAATAAGCTTCATTTATTTTTTCCATTTTAGACTCTCCATTAAATTCTGAACATCATTTTTGATATAACTTGCTGCAGGCATAATGGAATCGAAATTGGGTTTAGCATAAAAATAAACGGAACCTGTTACAAAATTTTTGGTGCTATCGGTAACGTAAAATTGGGTATTAGTAGCCGCATTTCCATCTACTTGATAGAACATCCCAAAAACTCTTTTCTCCAGATTTATGTATGGCTGCTCTAAAATGTCATCTGCTTTTATTACGTGCTCGTAAGTCAACTTTTGGGCGTCTTGGAGTAATAATTTAATGTTATTATTTACTTGTTTATAACTCAAATAAATGGTTGCCTTCATTTTTGGGTAGGTGATTTCAAAATTACAATTCCCTTTTTCTGTAATTATCGCATTTGAATTGATGTCGAAAGAATAACGACATTCGTTTTCATAATGTGAATACTCTGCTATTGGATAATCCAATCTCAAATAACTTGATGGCTTAGGAATAGAGTCGTTCTTGCAACTAATAAAGGAAATTGCAACGAGGAAAAGTAAAATATAAGCGTTATTTTTTTTAAACATTATAATTATTCAATAGTTACTTTTATTTGTTTGATTCGTTTTTTATCGACAGAAACAACTTTGAACATACAGTTTTCAAATAGTATTTGATCTCCTCTTTTAGGAAAATTACCTTGAATTTCTAATAAAAACCCTGCTAGCGTTTCCGCCTCCCCTTTTCTTTCTTCAAATAGAGTTTCGTCGACATCAATAATTCTATAGAAATCTTTAAGATTTGTTTTGCCTTCAAAAAGGTAGTTTTTTTCATCTATTTGAGAAAAACTAATATCGTCATCATCAAATTCATCACTTATATCTCCGACAATTTCCTCAATCACATCTTCAAGTGAAACCAATCCAGAGGTTCCTCCATATTCATCAACTACAATTGCAAGATGGCTTTTCATACTTTGAAAATCCTTCAATAAATCATCTAATTTTTTATTTTCTGGTACAAAAAATGGTTTTCTTAAAAGCGTTTTCCAATCAAAATCCACTTTATCAATATGAGGAATTAAGTCTTTAACAAAAAGAACGCCTTCTATATGGTCAATATTGTCATTGTAAACTGGAATTCTAGAATATCCTTTTTCAATTATTTTAGGAAGAATTTTATCAAATGTTTCATTAATTTCAATTGCAAAAACATCAATTCTAGGGCTCATAACTTGCTTTGTGTCAGTATTACCAAATGTTACAATCCCTTCTAATATTTTTTGTTCGCCATGCATTGCCCCTTCTGTAGAAGTTAATTCTAATGCTTGAGATAATTGATCAACAGTAAAATAGGCTTTTTGTTTTCCTAATTTTTCATGCAAATAAATCGTTAAGGCCCTCATTGGAGCACTTATTGGTGTTAGTAATTTATCTAAAATATACAAGGGTTGTACTACAAATTCAGCAAACTTTAGATTGTTTCTGTTGGCATATACTTTAGGTAGTACTTCCCCAAATAATAAGATAAGAAAAGTAACTACAATTACTTCTAAAACAAATTTAATTAATTCAGAATCAATCGCCGAAAATAAGGTAGTACTAATAAAGGAGAATAAAATTACCACTCCAATATTAATAAAATTGTTCGCTACAAGAAGTGTTGCTAATAATTTTTTAGGTTTATCAACCAGCAATAAGATGAGTTTGCTTTTGGAAGAATCCGCTTTTGAAAGATCGTCAAGCGTCTTTGGAGACAAAGAAAAAAAAGCTACTTCGGCACCGGAAAGCAATGCCGATATAAAAAGCAAAATAAAAATTCCAATGGTACCAAATAGCAAATTAGAATCTATATTTTGAAAAAAGTCAGTGAAACTGGGAGGTTCCGGGTCCAAATTAAATGGTATTAGTTAAACAATTAGTAGGGCGAATCATGATCTAATAAGCCTGCTGGCGAATCAGAATTGGATGGTTTAAAGGGTTCAGACTCTTTTTTTGTGGTTAAAAAAGTAAATTCTGTGACTTGAATTTCAGTTGTAAACTTGGTTGATCCTTCTTCAGTTTGCCATTGGCGAGATTTAATTCTACCTTCTACATATATTTTATCTCCTTTAGACAAATACTTTTCACAAATTTCAGCTGCTTTATTTCGAACCACTAAATTGTGCCATTCTGTAGTATTTATTTTCTCATTGGTTGTTTTATTGATATACGTTTCATTTGTTGCCAAAGGAAATCTACCAATACAATTTCCCCCGTCGAAGTAGTGCATTTTAACATCATCGCCTAGGTAGCCAATTAGCATCACCTTATTTATTGTTCCGTTCATCTTAATTTGAAAATTTTAGTAATTTCAAATGTACGCTTTTTAACTTAATTCCTTGTATTCCTCTTCTATAAAATTTATAATAACTTTTGGAAAAGGAAAATTATTGATTTTTGTTTGATCTACACCTTCTAAAATATGGCCTTCCACTTTTACCTTCCAAAAATTAATATTCAAATGTTGGTGTGACAATTTATGTATTTGACCTTTCTGATTCGAATTTGAAATTCTTATTATTTTATATTTGAAATTGTATTTGTTAGCTATCAATTCAGAAACAGTATCTAAGTCCATTTCCTTATCCGTTTCAATTAGTGGAAATTCATATAAATTTTGCCAAATCCCTTTTTGATCTCTTTTCTGAATAAGAGTATTCCTTTTGTCATCCTCAAAAACTAGGTAGTTAAAATAGCGATAACTGACTTTGATTTTCTTTAATTTCACGGGAAGGTTTTGCACTTTTTTCTTTTGCAATGCCAAGCAACTACCATTAAATATACAATTTTGACAATCTGGGTTTTTAGGTACACATTGTAACGCACCAAATTCCATAATAGCTTGATTGAAAGTGGCGGGGTCATTTTTTGGCATTAACTCCAAAGCCAATTCGAAAAACTCTTTTTTGGCTGTTGCTGATGAGATATCGGTATCAATATTGAAATATCTGGAAAGTACTCTAAATACATTCCCATCAACAACCGGAACAGCTTCATTAAATGAAAAAGAAGCGATTGCAGCAGCGGTATATTCGCCAATCCCTTTTAGTTTTAATAAATCAAGGTAATTATTTGGAAATGCTCCTGTTAATTCCGAAGCAACGAATTGCGCGGTATGATGAAGATTTCTTGCTCGTGAATAATACCCTAAACCCTGCCAGTGTTTTAATATTTTTTCTTCGGGCGCATTGGCTAGGTCAAAAACTGTTGGAAAGGTGGAAACAAAATCTAAATAATAGGGTAATCCCTGCGCTACCCTTGTTTGTTGGAGCATGATTTCCGACATCCATATATAATAGGGATTCTTCGTATTTCGCCATGGCAAATCGCGTTTGTTCTTTAAATACCAATGGATTAATGAGTTGGAAAAAATCACTTTATATTATTTAGCTTACAAAAGTAATTTTTTATGTTGTTAAATTTTAATGGTTTATGCTTGAATATTTGTTTTTTTAATTCATATATTTGCAACCTCAAAAAAAAGTAGAACTTTATTAATTAGTAAGAAAATGACGAAAGCAGATATCGTAGCAAAGATTTCGGAAAAACTAGGTCTTGAAAAAGGAGACGTTCAAGCAACAGTTGAAACATTTATGGAAGAGGTAAAAAACTCTTTAGAAGGTGGAGATAATGTATATTTAAGAGGTTTTGGAAGCTTCATTATTAAAACTAGAGCAGAAAAAACAGGGCGTAACATCTCTAAAAATACAACTATTAAAATTCCTGCTCACAATATTCCCGCGTTCAAACCAGCTAAAGTATTTGTTGAAGGGGTAAAAGCAAATAACAAAACAAAATAATTATTTATTAATCAATAAAAATAAAAGATATGCCAAGCGGTAAAAAAAGAAAAAGACATAAGGTAGCGACGCACAAACGTAAAAAAAGAGCGAGAGCTAACCGTCACAAGAAGAAAAAGTAGT
>CANHHG010000044.1 GCA_947460615.1 Bacteroidota bacterium | reverse complement strand
TTTTTTTATCAAATATAATAATTATTTGATTTTAATTTGAAAAATCTAAAATCACAACTCTGAAATCCGATGCCCGTGCCCAAAAAAATAAAATTACTATCTTAGCACCGAATTTAATTTCTAATAAAACCCATTTCAATGAAAACGCTTCAAGACTTCAATTTTAAAAACCAAAAAGCCATAATTAGAGTAGATTTTAATGTGCCTTTAGACGAGAATTTCCACGTTACAGATACCACCAGAATTGAAGCCGCAAAACCTACCATAGACAAAATTCTTGCCGATGGCGGAAGCGTAATTTTAATGTCACACCTTGGAAGGCCAAAGGGCGTTGAAACCAAATATTCATTGAAACACATCGTGAAAACAGCTTCAGAAATCCTAGGAACCGAAGTGCTTTTTGCTTCGGATTGTGTGGGTAATATTGCTGAAACGGCAGCTAAAAACTTACAACCAGGCCAAGTTTTACTTCTTGAAAACCTTCGCTTTTATGCTGAAGAAGAAGCGGGCGACGTACCATTTGCAAAACAATTGGCAGCGTTAGGCGATATTTATGTGAACGACGCTTTTGGAACGGCTCACAGAGCGCATGCCTCAACTACAATTATAGCTCAATTTTTTGAAGGTAAAAAATGCTTTGGTGCACTACTGACCAAAGAAATTGAGAGTTTGAATAAAGTTTTGAAAAACAGCGAAAAACCTGTCACCGCAGTTCTTGGAGGTTCAAAAGTATCTTCAAAAATTACCGTTATCGAGAACATTTTAGATAAAATTGATCACATGATTATTGGCGGCGGAATGACCTTCACCTTCGTGAAAGCACTGGGAGGAAAAATCGGAAATTCTATTTGCGAGGACGATAAAATGGAATTGGCGTTAGCCATTTTGAAAACCGCTAAAGAGAAAGGCGTACAAATTCATATTCCTGTGGATGTAGTTGCCGCTGATGCTTTTTCGAACGATGCGCAAACGCAAATTGTTGATGTGAGAGCTATTCCTGACGGATGGCAAGGGCTTGACGCAGGACCTAAATCGTTGGAAGCGTTTGGAAAAGTAATTATGGAGTCTAAAACGATCCTTTGGAACGGACCTTTGGGTGTTTTTGAATTACCAGCTTTCGCCAATGGAACGATTACCTTAGGAAATTATATTGCAGAATCTACCGCAAATGGCGCATTTTCATTAGTTGGTGGTGGCGATTCTGTTTCGGCAGTGAAACAATTTGGCTTGGAAGATAAAATGAGCTACGTTTCTACGGGAGGTGGTGCCATGCTTGAAATGTTGGAAGGCAGAACCTTACCAGGCGTTGCAGCAATATTAGAATAAAAATTAGTTTTAACACTAATTTCAGATTTATTACGTTTATTACTATTAAATTTGCACAATATCTAATGAATTGATATGTAGCATTTTGACATTAATATTTATGAATATACAAAAAACAACCCTCGGCTTTTTTCTACTTTTATCCCTAAATACCATCGCTCAAGTTCCTACTGGAGCACTGAAAAAGGAATCTAAAAATGCCTACCTTGACTCCATAAAATCCACCTTTGTTCAAGATAATATTGCTTCCTGCGTTGACAGTTTATGGATGAAAGAATTGTCAAACTTAGACTTGTACAACGATCTATCTGTGGATATTAAAAACATCAATATCGACAAAAAAGTAGATTTTGAATTGCCTACCGAATTATTAAAATCTAGGCTGGCTCTAATGGACGCAAAATCGCCCTTTAATATTGAATACAACCAAGGGCTTGAAAATATCATAAAATCTTTTTTGAAAAACAGAAAGAAATCATTTGAAAGATTAATGGCTATTTCTGAGTTTTATTTTCCCATGTTTGAAGAAGCCATGGCGAGACAAAACGTGCCTTTGGAAATAAAATATTTGGCTGTAGTAGAATCGGCATTGAACCCTAAAGCGGTTTCAAGAGTAGGCGCTACAGGATTATGGCAATTTATGTTTCAAACAGGAAAGCAATACGGATTAAACATCAATACTTATGTTGACGACCGAAGTGACCCTTTAAAAGCGAGTGATGCAGCGGCGTTATATATGTCGAATATGTATAAAATTTTTGGTGACTGGGATTTGGTTTTGGCATCTTATAATTCGGGTCCTGGAAACGTATCGAAAGCCATTCGTAGATCCGGCGGTCAGCAGAATTTTTGGAATATTAGAAAGCATTTACCAAAAGAAACGCAAGGATATGTTCCCGCATTTTTAGCGACAATGTACATTTATGAATACCATAAAGAGCACGGAATTGTTCCGAATAGAGCGGTAATTAAGCACTTTGCAACTGATACCATAATGGTAAAAAGAGAAATTACTTTCAAGCAAATTTCTGATTTAATTGACATTCCAGTGTCGCAATTGCAGTTGTTGAACCCTTCCTATAAAAGAGATGTAGTTCCTTTTATTGAAGGGGAGAATCACTATTTGCGCATGCCAAATGATAAAGTAGCGATTTATACTTCCAACGAGGATAAAATTTATGCCTATGTGAATCATGAAGCAAGCAAAAGAGAACGCACCTACGAAAGTCGATATGCTTCTAAAGTTAACGAAGCCGAAGACGGTCACATAGTTACTAAAACCAGCTTCTATAAAATAAAGCGTGGAGACAGCTTAAGTGAAATTGCCAATAAATACGGGGTCTCCTTAGCAGAACTTAAAAAATGGAATCGCATTAAAGGAACGTATGCTCCTCGAGGAAAAATGTTGAAAATATACAGTTACGATAATGTGGCTGTAAATCCAAAAGACATTGAAACGAACCAAGTTGCTGAGGTTAAAAAAGAGCCAACTGCAGATGAAGAAAAAGCAGTAGTCGCAGAAACTAAATTCAAGGAAGAGGTGGAAGTTTCTTTTGTAACTAAAATCAAAAAATACAAAGTTAAAAGAGGCGACAATTTAAGTTCAATAGCGAATAAATATGGCGTTACCGTTGCAGACATTAAAGAATGGAATGGCCTAAAAAAGACCAGTGTTGCTTCAGGTAAAGTATTAAAAATCAAAACTCTTGAAAAGGTAGCCTCCAAAGTAAAGAGAGAAATTAGAACAGATAAAAAAGCGATCGAAAATAAAAATGAAACGTTTGCCGCAAATGAAAAAGCGACTAAAGCAGAAAAAGAAACATCCCTTACAGAATCAAAATCCACTGAATTTTATGTAGTTCAAAAAGGAGATAATTTGACTGCTATAGCAAAGAAATACTCAGTTTCTGTAGAAGATCTTAAAAAGTGGAACCAATTGTCAAATGGAAATATTACTCTTGGGCTTCAACTGAAATTAACCAAAGATAGCGAAACCTCTAATTCCAATACTGAAGTAGCTTCAAAAATAGAATATAAAACTCAGGAATATGTGGTTCTAAAAGGAGACAACCTTGGTAATATTGCAAAAAAATACAAAGTCACGACTGATGACCTTAAATCTTGGAACAATCTATCAGACAATAATATCCAATTGGGAAGCACTTTAATAGTTGCTAAAACGGAAGTTGTGGTTGCCGAGAAAGCCGCCAAAAAAGAGAAATTAGCCTCCAAAAATAAAGCTAAGGAGGAACATTATTACGTACAAAAAGGAGATTCACTTTATAAAATTGCCAAAAAACATCCAGGAATTACGGTTTCTGATATAAAAAAATGGAACGGCATTAGTAATGAAGATCTTAAACCGGGAATGAAATTAAAAATTAGCGGTTAATACAATATCTTTACTTAAATTTGGACTTTAATTCATTTATAACCATATGAATAAAGTCCATTTTTTATTGCTGCTCACGACTTTGTTTTTCATTTCCTGCAAAAAAAAAGGTGACGATGCCAATGAAAAAACTACTGGCGGCATTAACACCATTTCCGTTTTAATAGACGACCAGCTTTGGAAGGGCGAGATTGGCGATACCGTTAGAAATAAATTTGCCTCCTCCGTAATTGGACTTCCACAAGAAGAACCGCAGTTTACTATCAATCAATATCCTATTAAGTTTTTGGAAGGCTATGTAGTTAATAGCCGAAATAGTATTGTAATTAAAAAAGCAACCACAAGCGAATTTTTAATTAAGAAAAACGAATTTGCCACTCCACAAAATATTTTCTATATCTCAGGAAGAAACACCTCCGAAATTTTAGATATTATTGATAAACATTCTCCTGAAATGATTCAATTGATGAGGGAAACGGAAATTGTCGAAAACCAAAGAATCATCGACACCTCTTTAATCAAATCAGACAGAATAAAAAAGAAATTTAAAATTGATATCAATATTCCTAAAGGCTACACTAGCGTTTTATCCAGAAAGAAGTTCATGTGGTTTAAAAAAGAAATCACCGGCGGAAGCACCAGTATTTTGATTTATCAAACACCAATTAAAAACATCGAAGCCAGTTATAAATCTAGTTTAATTAAAAACGTTGTTAAAACTAGAGATTCTATTGGGGCGCTTTATATTCATGGAACAGAAAGGTATTCAAAAATGATTACAGAGCAGGCCTATTCACCTTATTTCATGAAAACTAAATTAGCCAAGAGAACTACTTTTGAAACCAAAGGAACCTGGGAAATGAAAAATGATTTTATGTCAGGTCCATTCATAAATTACTGTATTAAAGACTATAGAAACCGTCGAATTTTAGTGCTAGAAGGGTTTTGTTATGCGCCATCAATGAAAAAAAGAGACTTAATGTTTGAATTGGAAGCGATTATAAAATCGGTGAAATTCATCAAAAAATAAATAATATAAGATGCCAATTACCTGGAATACAAAAACCTTCGAAGAACTTTCTACACAAGAATTATATCAAATATTAAGATTAAGATCTGAAGTATTTGTAGTTGAGCAAAATTGTGTTTACCAAGATATTGATAACAAAGACCAAAAGGCGCTGCATTTATTTGGGACAATTGAAGGGGAAATAATTGCCCATTCTCGATTATTCAAACCCGGTGATTATTTTGAGTTTTCTTCAATTGGAAGAGTAGTGGTTGCCGAGAAATACAGAGATAAAAATTACGGACACGAATTAATAGACCAATCTATTTTACAAATTAACAACCGATTTAATGCGCATAATATTACTATTTCTGCCCAATTGTATTTGAAAAAATTCTATGAATTTCATGGGTTTATTGCCACTTCAGCAACGTATTTAGAAGATGATATTCCTCACATCGAAATGAAAATCATCAAGTAGGGATTACTTAAGAATCTTGTTGTACTCGATTTGATTGTTCAAGATCAAAACTGCTTTTTTTATTTCTGAATTGTTTTTGGTGTAATACAAATAAAGTCCTTGTTTGTATTGATAACGTTTGATTATTTCATCTAGAATTAAATTTTTGATCTCCTTCTGATTTTGATTTAACAGATTTTCTTCACTTTTTTGCAATGCCGAAAGCAATTGTTGGTATTCATTTGTTATTGAAGCGTCTAATTTCTCCTTTTTTGCCGCCGTTAACGTCTTTTTTAATGCCAATTCGGTTTCTGTGTCAAAAGAAAATTTTTCACGCTTTAAAAACGCTTTAAAATCAGCAAAGTCCAAATCAGATATTACAGGAATAGTAGTTCCTAAATTTGGATTTTTATAATAATACTCGGTTACAAAATTGAATATCCCGTCATTTTTAATCAAGGCTTCTGAAATATTGCTGAGTTTTGTTTCGTCTAAAACAACATCAGGTAAAATCCCACCACCATCGTAAACCGTTCGCCCTTTTCTTGTTTTAAATGCGTTGTATTCAGTTGCTGCAGTTCGAATTGCTTTTCCCTCTTTGTCTTTGTTGGAATAATTCAATGCCTGAATACATCTTCCGGAAGGGGTATAATATCTGGAAATGGTAATTTTAATTTGAGTTCCATAACACAAATCAATTGGTCGTTGAACCAAGCCTTTTCCAAAACTTCGACTCCCAATGATAACCGCCCGATCTAAATCTTGCAGTGCTCCTGCTACTATTTCAGACGCCGAGGCACTTTTTCCGTCTACAATAACTACCAGTGGAATTTCAGTATCAATAGGTTCTCTGTTGGTTTTGAAAGTAATATTGTGTTTCTCCGTTTTCGATTTTGTAGTCACAATAATTTCATCTTTTGGAACAAATAAATTACAAATGTTTACCGCTTCGTTCAATAAACCTCCTGGATTTCCTCTTAGGTCCAGTATGATTTTCTCAGCGCCTTCTCTTTTTAATTGTTCCAGCGCCTCTTTAACTTGTGCCGATGCTTTAACAGTAAATTGATTAAGAACAATATAGCCCGTTTTTTCATCTATTTTGCTAAAGTAGGGAACCGCTTTTATATCGACCTCTTCAAGTATCAATTGTGCCGATTGGGTTTTGCCCTGGCGAATGAATTTCAAATCCACTTTTGCATTTTTCCCCCCTCTCAATAACTGGCTCGCATCTTCTTTATAATCGGCTAAATTGATGTCTCCAATAGAAATAATTTCATCGCCCCCTTTAAGTCCCGCCTTGTCAGCTGGGTAATTTTTGTAGATTTCTTTTATAATTAATTTGTCTTCTTTTCGAGTAATTACAGCGCCTATTCCAGTGTATTCTCCGGTATTATTAATTTTGTATTTAACAACATCTTGCTCGTTGAAATAATTGGTGTAAGGATCTAATTCAGCCAACATACTTTTAATGGCTTTATCCATTAAGTCTGCGGGATTTACTTTGTCAACATAATTGTTATTTACCGTTTTGAATAATGTGGTGAATATTTCTATTTGCTTGGCAACTTCAAAAAAATCATCTTTAAAGCTTACCCCAATAAATAGCATTCCACTTGCTAAAACTGGAAATAGATATCGTTTTTTTAGGAATTTGTACATGGTATAATTTTATTTTATAACTGCTTTTGAGCTTCTAAAAATTTTTCAAACAGCTGAATGGTCTTTTTATTTATTTCCTCAAAGGGCAATCGATCTTTACTTTGATATAGCAACATTAACGAAAAAGGGTTTTTTAAATTATCTAGTAATAAGTGTTTATTGAGTCGATAGGTTTCGCGAAGCACCCTTTTAAAATAGTTTCTATCAACTGCTTTTTTAAAATGTTTTTTTGAAACAGATACACCTATTTTTATTGGAAGGTCTTCCCCAAAATCCCCCTCAAGATAAACCAATCGCAACGGATATTTAGACACCGATTTTCCTTTTGAAAAAAGCAAATCAATAGTCGTTTTGCTTTTTAGCTTTTCGGCTTTTGAATAAGTGAAGTTCATTTTAAATTTCTAATTCTAATTTACAAAGGTACGAATGCAATTGAAATAAAAAACCACGGACAAATCCCGTGGTTTTCTATTTAATTTTAAATTATTAGAGCGTTTCTTTTAACCATTTGTAAAATTCCTTTTGCCAAACTTGTGCATTTTGAGGTTTTAAAACCCAGTGATTTTCTTCTGGGAAATACAAGAATCTACTTTTAATTCCTCTTAATTGAGCCGCTTGAAACGCCTC
Organism: Bacteroidota bacterium; assembly: GCA_947460615.1. GTDB lineage: Bacteria > Bacteroidota > Bacteroidia > Flavobacteriales > Flavobacteriaceae > Flavobacterium. The sequence continues at coordinate 9,664 of CANHHG010000044.1, read as the reverse complement.
TTGCGATTGTCCAATAGGAACTCTAAAATCAATTCCTCCCTGAATAATCAATATTGGCGCATTCCATTTTTCAACATGGCTTGCGGGATTAAACTCAGTATAGGTTTTTTGAGCGACTTTATTGTCTTTTTCCCAATAAGCACCACCAAAATCCCAGTTGTTAAAGAAAACTTCTTCCGTAGTTCCAAACATACTTGTAGTGTTAAACACCCCATCATGAGCTATAAAAGTCTTGAATCTGTTGTTGTGAATTCCGGCCAAATAAAAAGCAGAATAACCGCCATAACTAGCCCCTACACATCCTAATCGTTCTTTGTCAACATAGTTTTCTTTGGCCACATCATCTATTGCAGAAAGATAGTCTCTCATTACTTGTCCGCCCCAATCTTTACTTATTTGCTCGTTCCATTCTACCCCATGACCCTGCATTCCTCTTCGGTTTGGTGCCACAACAATGTATCCGTTAGCGGCCATTAATTGGAAATTCCAACGGAATGAGTAAAATTGGGTTAATGGTGATTGTGGTCCGCCTTGGCAATACAATAGCGTTGGGTATTTTTTTGAAGCGTCAAAATTAGGAGGCAATATCACCCAAACCAACATTTTTTTGCCGTCGGTGGTGGTTACATATCTTCTCTCTGTTTTGCTCATTGCTAATGTGGAGTAGGTTGCTGAATTCACATTGGACAATTGATTCCAAACTTTTTTCTTTAAATCATACGAATACAATTCGGCAGCGTGGTTCATATCCGATCGGGTAACAATGAATTTATCACCTACAATTCCTACCAATCCCGAAACGTCAAAATCACCATTAGTCACTTGCACTACTTGAGGCATTTTTTTGGTTAATCCCGGAAAATCAACTACAAATAATTGAAGCGTTCCGTCAACAGGTGCCTGAAAATAGACTTTTTTACCGTCTTTACTCCAAATAAAACTCTCTACACTTCCGTCCCAATTTGCGGTTAGGTTAATATTTGATCCGTTAAAACTAACAATAATATCATTTTTATCTGCTTCATAGCCATCACGTTTCATTTGCAGCCACGTTAAATTTCCTGTTGGAGAAAAGCTTGGAGCAGTATCATAACCCAAATTGCCTTTAGTTCTGTTTTCCGTTAGCCCAGTTTCAAGATGGTATTCGTATATGTCCGTGTTAGTAGAAATAGCATAAGCAGTTCCTGCTTTTTTCTTGCAAACGTATAAAATACTTTTGCTATCAGGCGACCAAATATAATCTTCGTCACCTCCAAATGGTTTTTGAGGGGCATCGAAATTTTCGCCTTTCATAATGTCAATTCCAACTGATTTTTCTGAATTTGATTTATAAAAAACATGATTGAATTTACCTTCGTTCCAAGCGTCCCAGTGGCGATAATCTAAACCATTATAAATTTGAGCATTGGATTTATCTAAATTAGGATAGAAGTCTTTACCGTGAACCTTATCAATTTTTACCTCTTCGTTATAAACAATATATTTTCCGTCAGCAGAAACATTTTTATCGGCTAAAAGCGATTTGTATTCCGAAATTTCTATTACTGTACCACCATTTACAGGAACTAAATAATACTTTGAATTCGATTTATTTTCTTCTATTGAAGGTGTTGAAACCTTATAAATAATATTTTTCTCGTCTTTAGATATTCCCAAAGGAGAAATTCTACCCAATTTCCAAAGTAATTCAGGGGACATTTGCTTTGCCTGTTCGCCTTTTAGGCTCGAGTCATTTTGAGCTACAACAGCATTCAAACTCATAGTAATTAAAGTTAAAATCAGTAATTTTTTCATAGATTTAATTATTTTTCAAGGTTTAAAAGTACTCAATTTTTCTAATATATTTATTTTCTATTAGTCAAAAAGGAGGGTTTAGTCCTTAACATTATTATTATACCATAAGATTAATTACATTTGAAATAAAAAAGATGCATCTCAGTTATTGGGAAATAAAAAATTGGTTTACCAATGTCGATTATACCGTTGTAGGAAGTGGAATAGTTGGCCTTCATGCTGCGCTACGACTTCGCGAACGATTTCCATACAGTAAAATAATTGTTCTTGAAAAAGGCGTCTTACCTCAAGGGGCAAGTACTAAAAACGCTGGTTTTGCCTGTTTTGGAAGTTTGTCTGAAATCATCGAAGATCTTAAATCTCATTCAGAAGAAGAAGTGATTAATCTGATTCAAAAGCGCTGGGAAGGGCTTAAATTATTAAGAAAACGAATAGGCGACAGTAAATTAGATTTCAAACCTTTTGGCGGATACGAGTTATTTTTAAAAGAACATGAGTCGGATTATTCGGAATGCATGAGCAAACTTCCATTAATCAACGAAATCCTTCAGCCTTTATTTAAAACGGATGTTTATTCTAAAGAAATGGATCGATTTGAGTTTAAAGGAATATTTGAAAGTGTAATTTTTAATCCTTTTGAGGGCCAAATTGACACTGGAAATATGATGCAAGAATTATTAAAACAAGCTATTGCAAATGATATTTTGATTTTGAACCAACAAAAGGTGACCTCTTTTAACGACAATGGGAGTAATGTTGAGGTAGCACTTGAAGATTTTTCATTCAAAACCCAAAAGCTATTGTTTGCAACTAATGGCTTTGCTTCCGATCTTACAAAAGGCAGTGTTAAGCCAGCACGTGCACAAGTTTTAATCACCCAGCCCATTCCGAACCTACACATAAAAGGCACCTTTCATTTAGATAAAGGCTATTATTATTTTAGAAATATTGGAGATAGAATCCTTTTTGGCGGAGGCAGAAATTTAGATTTTCTAGGCGAAGCAACCGATGTGTTTGGCGAAACGCAATTAATTCAAAACCATTTGGAAATGCTATTAAAAGAAGTAATTTTACCAAATAAAGAAGTTATTATAGACTATCGCTGGAGCGGAATTATGGGGCTTGGCGCTTCAAAAAATCCAATCGTAGAGCCCATTTCTACCAATGTGTTTTGTGGTGTTCGAATGGGCGGAATGGGAGTTGCAATTGGGAGTTTAATAGGTACAGAATTGGCCGATTTAATATAATTATACATGTGGAAAAAATTTGTTCGAATCGCATTTAGAGTTTTTCTTTGGTTTTTAGGAATATCAATAGGAATGGTTGTATTATTCAAATTTGTTCCCGTTCCTTTAACTCCGTTAATGATTACCAGAGCCATTGAAATGAAATTAGACGGAAAAGAAATGGTTTGCAACCACGACTGGGTTCCCCTTGAAGAAATTTCAAATAATTTACAAAAAGCAGTGATTGCAAGTGAAGACGGCACCTTTTTAACACATCATGGATTTGATTTTATTGCAATGAAAATGGCACTTAAAAACAATCAAAAAGGTAAAAAAATTAAAGGGGGAAGTACCATTTCACAACAAACTGCTAAAAACGTTTTTCTTTGGCAGGGAAGGAGTTATATCCGTAAAGGATTTGAAGCTTATTTCACCGTTTTAATTGAATTAATTTGGGGCAAAGAAAGGATAATGGAGGTCTATTTAAATTCAATTGAAATGGGCGACGGAATTTATGGCGCGCAAGCCGCAACCGAATATTGGTATCGTAAAGGCGCTGCTAGCCTTACGCCAAGAGAAGCTGCTGGAATCGCCGCGATATTGCCCAACCCAAGAAAATATAAAGCGACCAATTCCACGGTTTATATCAATAAAAGAAAAGGTAGAATTGTTAAGGCAATGCGTCATTTAGGGAAAATAGAATATTAAAAAAAAGCAGACTAATTTAAAACTAGTCTGCTTTTTTAATGAACTTGATTTTCAATTATGGCAAGCTATTAAATCCCATGTTAAATAGCGTAAACGCTTGAATATCGGAAGCTTCTTCAATTGTTTTTGAAACCGGTTTCCCAGCACCGTGACCTGCGTTGGTTTCTATTCGTATTAAAACAGGATTGTTTCCTACATGTTTTGCTTGTAATTCTGCCGCAAATTTAAAACTATGTGCTGGCACCACACGATCATCATGATCTCCAGTTGTTACTAAAGTGGCAGGATATTTTGTACCCATTTTTACATTTTGAACAGGAGAATAAGCTTTGATGTATTCAAACATTTCTTTTGAATCTTCAGATGTTCCATAGTCATAAGCCCATCCAGCTCCAGCTGTAAAGGTGTGATAACGCAACATATCCATTACTCCCACAGCAGGAAGAGCGACCTTAATTAATTCAGGTTTTTGTGTCATTACTGCGCCAACCAATAATCCGCCGTTGGAACCTCCTTTTATGGCTAAGAAATCAGAAGACGTGTATTTTTCGGTTATTAAATATTGTGCGGCAGCAATAAAATCATCAAATACATTTTGCTTTTGAAGTTTGGTTCCTGCGTCATGCCATTTCTTACCGTATTCTCCACCTCCGCGAAGGTTAGCAACAGCATAAATTCCTCCCATTTCAAGCCATACCGCATTGGCAATACTAAAACTAGGAGTTAAACTAATATTGAAACCACCATATCCATAAAGAATAGTTGGGTTTTTCCCCTCTAATTTTAACCCTTTTTTGTGGGTAATAATCATTGGAATTTTAGTTCCATCTTTTGAAGTATAAAATACTTGTGTTGAAATATAATTTTCACTTTTGAAATCTACGACTGGTTTTTTATAAACGGTAGCCTTACCTTCTTTAGGATTATAACTGTAAATAGTTGCCGGAGTAGTATAATTTGTAAAAGAAAAATACAACTCGGAATCTTTTGTTTTTCCACCAAAACCAGAAGCAGTTCCAATGCCTGGAAGGGTTACCTCACGAATTAAAGCGCCATTAAAATCGTATTGTTTTACAAGCGAAATAGCATCTTTCATGTAAGTTGCAAAAATGTAACCTGCTCCAGTACTTGGCGATAATACATTGTCAGTTTCAGGGATAAAATCTACCCAGTTTTCAATACCTGGATTGCTTGCGTCGACACTTACAATTCTTTTGTTGGGCGCTTTGATATTAGTAAGGATAAATAATTTTGAACCTAAATTGTCTAATACATCAACATCAAAATCAAAATTGCTTACAATTGGGATTATTTTAGAAAATGGATCGCTTAAATCTTTTAAATACAATTCATTTCCAGAAGTAGAATTAGCTGCCGAGATAAATAGATAGCGATCATCTTCAGAAACACTTCCGCCCACATAACGACGTTTTTCCTTGTCGCCAAAAACAACTAAATCTGTTTTTTGAGCGGTCCCTAATTCGTGGAAATACAATTTATGTTCGTCGGTTTTAGCCGATAGTTCACTTCCTTTTGGTTTTTCATAACTAGAATAAAAAATCCCTTCGTTTCCTTTCCAAGAAAGTCCGCTAAATTTAACATCAACAAGTGGAGTATCAATTTCTTTTTTTGTTTTGGCATCTATAAAAATCACCGTTCTCCAATCACTTCCTGCTTTAGAAATGGAATAAGCAACCTTAGATCCATCTTTAGAAAAACTCACTCCATCAAGAGAAGTCGTGGCGTCTTTTGAAAAAGTATTTGGATCTAAAAAAAGTTCTTCTTTTCCAGATTTATCAGTTCTGTATAAAACCGATTGGTTTTGAAGCCCATTGTTTTTGTAGAAATAAGTGTAACCTCCTTCTTTGAATGGAGCCGAAATTTTTTCATAATTCCATAGTTTTTCCATCCGCTCTTTGATTTTATTTCTAAAAGGAATTTTAGATAAATAATCAAATGTTACTTTGTTTTCTTCTTTAACCCAAGCGGCTGTTTCTGCAGATTTGTCGTCTTCTAACCATCGATAAGGATCATTAACTTCAGTACCAAAATAAGTATCAACGGTTGCTGTTTTCTTAGTTTCTGGGTAGTTTAATGATTCCATTTTTTTATTTTGACTAAACGTGGCAATGGAAGTAGTGACCGCCATTATTAAAATTATTTTTTTCATATGAGATTAGTTTTACACAAAAATAGGGAGTTTATTATTAATAAAATATATTTAATTGCAATGTATATTTCTATAAATTAAAATTGATTCCCAAAACGAGATTCCTTCCAATATTTGGAATACCGTCATTTTTTAATCTTGACAAATGGGCAATATAGCTTTTGTTTAAAAGATTGTTTCCATTAATAGTAAAGTCAAAATGGGTTTTCCAAATACTAATTTGACCTCCAATTCCCAAATTAACTAAAGTATATCCCTCTGAATAAGTTTCAAAACCGCTAACTTTCTTTTGATCGAAAGTGCTGGAAACGTTCAAAGTTGCAAAACCATCTTTCAACCATTTTTTAATATTGAATTCCGCCCGAACGCTGTTATTCCAATTGTTAGCCGGAATAAATGGTAAATATTCTCGATTTTGTTTTTCACCTGTTACCGTTTCAAAGCTACTTTCAAAATGAAGCCAATCTAAAGGGTGTGGATGAAAATGAATTCCAAATTCACCACCATATAATTTCGCATCAGTTTGAAAATAATTAAACACATCATAACCAGCAATTGTAATTGGGGAAGGATTTAAATAAATATAATTTTTGATCTTATTGTAAAAACCGTTTGCAAAAAACTCAAAATGGCTGTTTTGATATTCTAAATTTAAATCCGTTTGCATGTTTTGCTCGGTAGATAAATTACTATTTCCGATTTCATATCTATTAGAGCCTTCATGAACACCATTTGAAGTTAATTCTGCTAAATTCGGAGCTCGAAAACCGGAAGCTACATTAATTCTCAACCTAAATTCTTTAGTTAAATCAGTTTTGTAACCTAGCGAACAATTGAAACTGTTGTAGCTTTTAGCAACTGCCTCAAAGGAACCTTCATCTCCTAAAATCCCATAGCTTTCGGAATTTATATTTCTATTATCGAAACGAATTCCGGCCTGTAAAATGCTCGAATTCCATTCATAGTTTGATGTTCCAAACAGACCAAAATCATTCGTTTTAGCATTTGGAATTAAGTATTCAGTTCCATCATTTACATTGGTTTGAGTCATACCTTGAATTCCAAAAATAGACTCTAATTTACCCGCTTTTGGCAAGTGGTATTTCAAATTATAATTTAAAGTATTCAATTTCATTTTCAAATTTGCGACATCGCTATCCTCAAACTCGCTTCGGTTATTGGAGATAAACCCCAACTCAATATCTAGTTTAGACGTACTGAAAAACAGGGTCGAATTTAAACTTAAAAGATGACTGTTAACCGCTTGTTTTGGATATTCGGTTGTTGTGCTCGAAGTTTGTTCGGCAATTCCATTTTCAGGAATTCCTAAATCTAATTTGTTATAATTATATCGCAAAACGGTCGATAATATCGAGTTGCTATAACCAATTCCTGTTTTTAAATCGGTTTCGTTAAATCTTGTATTTGTTACCCGATTTCCATCAGCAATTTTATAATCGGAATGAATAGTATTGCTTCCTCGGACTAAATATTTCCAATTTTCGGATGATTTTTTTACACCCAATGAAGAATTGCTTCCTAGTGTATTTGAAAATATTTTCTGACTAAAATCGCCTTCAAATGCATTTGATTTTGCAAACTTTTCAGGGTTAAAATAGAGCACCCCTCCTAAGGCATCCGATCCATAAAGCAAGGAGGCTGGCCCTTTTATTATCTCCACACTTTCCACACCGGCGTCGTTTAATCCCAATCCATGTTCTTCTCCAAATTGCTGATTTTCAAGACGTACTCCTTGTGAATAAACTAAAACTCTATTACCGCTTAGACCCCGAATTACAGGCTTTCCAATGGAAGTCCCAGTTGAAATTTGAGAAATACCAGGAAGCGTTTCAAGCCCCTCAATTAAGGTAACGGCCCCTTTTTGTTGTAACGATTTTATACTTTCATGGTCTACTTTCATTACATTTTGTGATTGTAATTTATGAAAAGAAGTAGCCACAATTACTTCGTCCATTTGAAATAAAGTGGGTTCTAAAACGATATCCAATTTATTCTCCCCATTTTGGACAAGGATTGTTTTATTTTGGGATGTAAAACTGAGTAATGTAAAGGTAATTTTTATAGTCCCATTAGGCACATTGTTAATTGAGTAGGCCCCATTTTCATCTGTTTCTGAACTTTTATGGAGTTCCGAAACGAATATATTTACCCCTTTTATAGGGTTATTATCTTTATCTGTAATTTTTCCTGATATTTTATTTTGCGCATTTATAAATGCTGAAAACCCTATGAAAAGGGCAATTAGTATCTTCTTCATCTGTTTTTTTTAATGTTATGATTCTATTTTAATCAGTATTTAATTACTGATTTATTTCAGATTATGCATTAAAAACAGGCGGGCCTCGAAGTAGATTTGAATTATTTCTGTAGGTTTTAACAGCGTCAGAATAGTGAAAACTACACTGCGATTTAAATATTCTTTTTGGGGTATTTAATTCAAAAATAGAAAATGGTGTTGCCGAACTGAAAGCAAATTCACACACAAAACAGTGCTCCAAAGCATGGTGTTGGTGGGTAATTTGTTGTTTTGACGTGCTTTTATGATGGCACTCTGCTTCTGCCTTTTCCTTTATAAAGTGAGTATACGAATCGTGTGATTGAAACAATATTGAAAACAATATTGCAATCACAATAGAAAAATGGATAGGTGTTTTATTCTTTTTCAACTTTCGTATATTAATTAGGGGCACAAGCTTACTTAAACCAGATGTTTGGTCACTAAATATTCTGCAATTTGTACTGTATTTGTAGCAGCGCCTTTTCTTAAGTTGTCTGCTACAATCCACATATTTAGTGTATTTTCTTGGCTTTCGTCACGACGAATTCTTCCTACAAAAACAGCGTCTTTCCCTTCAGCATAAATAGGCATTGGATAACTAAAATTTTCAGTGCTGTCTTCAACCACAACTCCGGCAGTATTTTGTAAAATAGAACGCACTTCATTCACGTCAAAATCCTCAGAAAACTCCACATTTACCGCTTCGCTATGTCCGCCAACAATAGGCACTCGAACTGCAGTAGCGGTTACATTTATGGAGTTATCGCTCAATATTTTTTTAGTTTCCCGAACCAATTTCATTTCTTCTTTGGTGTAACCGTTGTCTTCAAAACTGTCACATTGAGGAATTGCATTTCGGTGAATTGGATATTTATATGCCATTTCACCTTGAACTCCAGCATATTCATTTTCCAATTGTTGAACCGCTTTTACCCCGGTTCCAGTAATGGATTGGTAGGTGGAAACGATTACGCGTTTTACATTGTATTTTTTATGTAAAGGCGCTAAAACAAGCACCATTTGTATGGTGGAGCAATTTGGATTTGCTATAATTTTATCCTCTTTTGTCAATTCTGAAGCATTAATTTCAGGGACAATTAATTTTTTTGTTGGATCCATTCTCCATGCGGAAGAATTGTCAATTACGGTAGTTCCAGCTGCAGCAAATTTTGGAGCCCATTCTAGAGAAGTATCGCCGCCAGCCGAAAATAAAGCGATGTCTGCTTTCATATCCACGGCAGTTTGCAGCCCAACAACCTTATAAAACTTCCCTTTAAATTCTAACTCTTTTCCAATAGATTTTTCAGAAGCTACTGGAATTAATTCAGTTACAGGAAAATTTCTTTCCGCTAAAACTTTTAGCATAATTTCTCCAACCATTCCTGTAGCGCCAACAACTGCAATTCTCATATTTTTTTAATTTTAATTAATTTGCTTTGCAAAAGTACATAATCTTCATTTCAAAAT